>NZ_JBTKTG010000005.1:0-59069 GCF_054456995.1 Mycoplasma tracheobuteonis
TTTATAATATATCTACAAAAGACCGAAGTGATTACACAAAAATTGGTCTATTACCTAATTATGTAATTAATTCATATATAGATTTATCAAGAAACGAAGCTGATAATCAAGATCCATTTTTCGGAAATATCGCACCAGATATGAATAAAGACCATCTGGAATTTACCCAAAAAGAAAGTGCTTGAGATGTACGTCAATATGATGAGGATAATAAAAGTTTAGGAAATTATTTTTCTACTACACCTTTAGATGATAGTGTTAAAAAGATAAACAACAATAACATGGCTAATGTTGTTTACTTAGAAGAAATCTCTGCACCAGATAATAATTTGTTCTATTCATCAACAAAACGTGTTAGAAAATGAAGAGCAACATTTAATAACTACTTTACACCTAAAGATCCTACATCCGATGTAAAGCCGGAACAAAACCAAAACAGTTGAACACCTGATGGATATGGAAATATGAATTTTGGTATTGTACTTACTCACGATTTACAACTAGTAACAAATTCAGTTAAAGTATCAGTTATTGCTAAAGACAAAAACTATAACCCTATATCAGTAGAAGATAAAAAGGGATATTTTAGCTATATTGTTAATGGTTTAAATAACAATGAAAATGCCACATCAGTTGAAATCCCTAATACCTTTGATCCAACAAATGGTATAACACAAGAATTAGATGTAAACGATTTTATAAAAAATAATCAAGTTCTTGGTGACCAAAATGCATATTACTATGGTAATTATATAAATAAGCAACAATTGATACAAAACAATGTATTTCCTAAAAAATGATATGACATGCTTGGATCTTCATCAAGTTCTGAAAGTACAATTGCAAACACTCCATTTTTACTTAATAATTTAAAATATGCAAGTTCTATAAATGCGACACTACTAGGTGATGATTATCTTTCAAACCTTGTTAATGGTGATGCTGAAAATAATGATCCTACAAAAATGGGAAGCATGTATGTTTCTATGTTAAAACAAGCTCCTGACTCACCTCTTGCTAAAAACATGTCAAATATGGGATATGCCCTTTTAGGTGAAGTTACTACGGGAAATCAATGATATAGAGATAGCAATTATAATCCAACTGTTGTGGTGGAATTCGAAACAGTAGAAAGTCAAAACCCTATATACATTAATAATAATGACAGAAAATACGTTTATGCTGAAAGCGATAAACCTTCTGGAATTAGTGCTGTTTTATCTTGATACAGAGGATATCAAGTTAAACACGTAACACACAATAGAAATTATGTCGCTTCTCATTCTCTTACATATAAAAGAAGCGATTACAGAACTCTGCACTTAAAAATAACTGAACAAGCAGATTATAGAAATGGTAATTCTGATAATGATGTTTTTATTCCTAACGGTGTAGGATATACATTAAAATATAATGAACAAGTTATAGCTAAAATTCCAGCAAGTTTATTAAACAAAGCACGTCAAGATGCATTTAATAAAAAACTTCAAAAATTCACTATAGACTTAAAATTTAATACAGATTTATCAAAATGACCTAAAGAAGCACTTGAATCTTATGAAAATTTTTATCAAGATGGAAGGCTTACATTAACGCAAGATTTTGATGATAATATACAATATGACAGATTCTTTTATGTTGATGATTGATCAGAATACATTCTCATGAATCCATTTTTATATGATAATCAAATCCCACCACTAAATAAATTACCAACACACGCTTATCTACTTCCTACATTAGATAAAGATAATACGATTTCATTTTTCTCAAATTTCAATTGAAGTAATAAATTAAAAATTATCTTATTAAATCAAATTAAGGAAAACAAAAAACCTGCAATGGTTGTAAACATTCTTAAAAACTTGTTAAACAATGTTGATAATGCTGATGAAATTATTAGTAAAATGTCTTTAACTAATAATCAAATCAATGCTTTAATAGAAGGAATAACTGCAGATTGAAATATAGATAACTTTAATGACTCTGAAAATAATTTTTGATATCAACAAATTGCTCAATTATTATATGCGTCTTATAAAGTGCAAACAACTTTAGCTAACGACACTAAATGAGCAGAATTTCAAAAGATTCAAAAACTTATTGTTGAGGATGAAGATGGTGAATTAAATCCTAATGAGCTACTTACTATAGAAAATTGAAATTCTCAAGATCCAGAAAAAAGAAAACTTCTTGAAAACTTTATGCGTTTCCTTTTAGTTCCAACAGATTTAAGAAATAAAATCCCTACTGCACATACAGATTTAGAAAATTGAATTTCTAAGTCAGTTCCTTCATATAAAATATCAAAAGAATTCCACGGGCCAATCGTAGATACTAACGATGCTATTAATAAGCTAAATAATTTAGTTACAACATATAATGATGCTTTTAGCAATGTAGAAAATTACACCGGAAATGGATTTGATGATGTTACAAACGCAACTAGCGACGAAGTGATCAATAAAGCTTTTGAATTAATAGATTCAACAACTTTATATTCAGATGAATATAAAACAGCATTTAAAAATCAAGTTTTAAGACAAACTTCACGTGAGCATATCATTCAATATGTAAATGCTTTATTAGCTCTTCAAGGCAAAGAATCAGAATTAAAAACTACATATAATAAGTATAAAGAAGCTCTTCCGGTTGCTGATGGTGGAAATGCAAAATACCACAGCATTCAAATAACCGAAGGCAAAAATTCTAAAACATATGTAACATTTGTAAATACAATGAAGAAAGCAAAAGAAGATATTGAATTTTTAGCTTCTTACAAAAATACTGTAGTTAACCCAGAACAAATTACCTACAAAGCAATTACAACAAATAATAAAAACCTTAACCCACAATTAATACCTAATTCATATTCATCAATAATAAGTGATATCTTAAATGCAATAGATATTATTAATACTTTAACCGGACTAGAAAAATCTCAAAGAGATGCATATGTTCAAAATATTTTTAATTTAGTTAAAAATAACACAACAATAGGTGATCAAAATAAACAAATTGAGTTTTATCCTCAAAGAGAAGCTGGAATTGCGAAAATCTTAGCTGAAGCTCAATTTAAGAATAAAGTTCTTACTTATGCAAGTAATTCATCAAATCTATTTGCTACTTTATCTAATCCTTTAATTTCTTTCCCAGAGTGAAGAAATAGTATTAGCTCAGCAAAATTAATTCCAATGCCAGTAAACACTGTTCCAACTGATAATCCAGTTAAATTTATGTTTTCACCTGATGCTCATCCAGCTCTAAAATCATTTAAAACAATTAATGATATAAAGGTTTTTGTGATTCCTAATATTGATGCCATTTCAGCTTCAACTAATTACGGATGACAAAATGATAGTCAAAAATACATTAATGATCAAGATTATAAATATCCAAGCAACACATATGAATTACTAACTATCACAAGCAGTAAATACAAAACCATTGATATCTTATTTAAAGATTATGGTTCATTAATTAAAAATAGTGATTTGACTGCTGACCAATTGAATAATATTTACGACTCTTATGCTAAGCTTTTTGATTACTATGTAACTACATATGAAAAAATCCGTAATAAACTTAAAGAAGATACTAATATCAATTCAAGCGATAGCGATGATAAAGCAATAACGTACAATGATTTATTGTTCTATGCAGAAATGATTTATAACAAAATCTTTTCATTAGATAACATTCAAAATGGTGTTATAACAGAAAAAACCAAAAAGGGCATTCAAGACTTTTTAGATAATGATTTTAATCTTTTAATAAAATCATATAAAAAGCTTAACAAGACACTAGCTAAAGTACTTATCGGCAATGGTGACGATGAAAATCCAGAAACAATCTTTACTAATGGACAATTCTACGGAAATGGTAATGATGACAATAATTTAACTAAATGATTAGCTGATAAAAATGCATATATTTATAACATGTCAGATGATCAAGGAAAATTAATTGCTTTACTTTCAACAGCATTACGCATTACAAGCAGTGCAGTTGATAAAAGCAATATCAACACTATAGTTTCATCAATGGATAACATTACACCTGATTCAAAAATTATTACAGCATCTAAATATAATCTTCCTTCAGCACTTCTATTCACAACTATTAATTCTGATATTTTAAGTAATTCTAAAGAAAATAATGTCCATGAATATAATTATTCTTATGGCACTATAGATAAACTTAATGATGCCATAAATAATTTAGTTAATAATATGCATGGAAGATATGACACTTTAAAAGATTATCCAAAATTTGCACTAACAAACTTCTTTAGTCAAATTAATTTTGATGCTAAGACTAATAAACCAGTTGCCTTATTTGATTTAGCTGAAGCAAATAATCTTCTTAATGATGTCACATTAGAAAACTTTACTTTTGAAAATAATGCTGATGCAAAATACTACGACAAAATTAATGCATTTATTAGTGATAAAGCTATTAGTTATGTTAAATCATTAGCAAACTTAAATGAAGATGAAAAAAACAGTATTGTGAAATTATTAAAATACACTCAAGGTACAATTAACTTTAATACATTCAATAGTTTAGATGCAACACCTAATAAATTGAAATGATTAAAACAAGTACAACTTGCCTTATATGAAGCAAATCAAATCCAAAATTATAAAGCTAATATATTAAATAATCCAAGTGCAACTTATCAATATCTTAATGAATATCAACTTTCTCTATACAACAAAATTTTTACAGATGCAAATATTTTTAGTAGTGTAAAAATTGATGAGCTTTTAAGTAAAGAAGATATTTTACCTGGATTTAAAGACTTTACAACTATTCTTTATAATGATGCAAGTATTCAAAATAAGCCTAATATTTTTAGCCAAATCAACGATTCAATGAAGGCAATCCATGACTTCTATGATAATTATTTAGCAAGTTTAAACATTAACCAACCTAATGAAAGTGTTTTTGTAAGTTTAGCAACCAACAGAAAAGATTTTATAAAAGCTTATAATAATGCTATTCCTTATAATGTTATTGAATCAGGAAACGTAAATACTATAGATGACATTTATAATGCTCTTAAAGCAGAATATGACAAACTTAATGGATATAACGTTTCATTAGCTTCAATATTTACTGAATTAAATGCAACAACTAAAATTATTAAAAACTTCATTGGTGAAGATGTATTTAACAATATTTTAGAACTAGTAAATGCACCTCGCATTACAAATAATGCTGATTACTTAGCTAGATTTAACCAAATTTACAATAAATTTATTGATGCAATTAAAACAGCTATGACATCAACTGTCTTAGTTCAAGCACAACAAAATGCTTTAGGAAATATTCCGCCTGCAAACATAAATGATATTTCACAAGCTGATCAACTAATACTTTCATTAAACGAAAAAGTTCAAGATATAAACATTCTAATATTAAGCATGACAAGCTTAAAAACAGCTTACACAAACGCTTCTGAATTTATTAATCAACATTTAGATGCTTATAATAAATTAGATACATTAGATCCAAAAGTTAAAGAATTTAAGGAAAGCTATGCTAAAGCTCAAATTGTATTTAGCCCATATAGTGAAAAAGATGCTAATATTCAAAATATAAGCGAACCAGATTGTAGAGAAACTAGATCAGCTCTTACTAACAACCTTACACTTGTTAAAATCCTAACTATTAAGACTTATATTGATGAAAAACTTGCACAAATTACAAATAATTCATCAACTACTCTTAAAAATCTTAAACAAAAAGTAACTGATGAAATAAGTGATATAGCTGTAAAAGAATCAACCGTTAATGCTTTTATTAAGATAGATAATAATTTAGGAATTAACTTAAAATTAGAACCTATCTATAAAGCATTTGATAATGCAAATGATATTCAAGATAAAATTAGTGATTTAACAACTGCAATCAATAATGCTAACGAGTTTGTTGCATCAACCTTAAAATCAAATGCACAGCCTAATGAGCAAGAAGTAAAGACTTTAGCAGACAAAATCAACACAGCAATCTTAAGGGATAAATTAACTAAATTAGATGCTAAAGCTAAAGAAGTTATGGAACCTACTGATGAGCTTAAAGAAGCAATTACTTATGCTGATGGAACTCTTAAAGATAGCATAGAACCACAATATCAAGATGCTATAGATAAGCTTGAAAAAGCATTATTAACTGAACCATTACGCAAAGAAATTGCTAAAGCTAAGAAAGAAAACGAAACCTTAAATGATTCAGATTTAACAACAGCAATTAATAATGCTGAAAATGTATTAACTCAACCTAATTTAACTGAAAACATCATTAAAACAGAAACACAAAAATTAGAAGATGCACTCCAAAATGCAATTAATAAGCATAACTTAAAAGAAGAAATAGATAAGCTTGTTACTGACACAAATCTTAAACTTGCTGATTGAGACAAACTTTTAAAAACTAACCACGCCTTTAATAGTTCAACTCAAATTATTTCTAACTTTAAGCAAGCTTTAAAAGTCGCTAAAGATATCGTTAATAAAGTTCAAAGTGAAAATAAACTTGATGATACTATAAAAGCAAATCTTCAAGCTCAAATAGATACGCTTACAAATCTAGCTGCTGAAATTATTCAATTTAGCGATGAAAAATTCATGCAAGATGATAGTCAAATACCATTTGCTACAGATTACCTTAATAAGCTTACTAACTTATCAAATGATGATAAAAATAAAGCTAATAAAGAATTTAATAATGCACTTACATATAAAGAAGCTATGGATGCTTTAAAAACTGCAAATGATTTAAATAACCAAATTGCTTCCCAAATTAATCAAATTAAAAATAACATTAATATCATAATTAATAAATTGCCTGTAGTAGATCAAAATGATATTAACAGTATTATCAATGATACAAATTCACTAAAAGATAAAGTTCCTGCGAAAGATTTAGAAGATATTAATAATGCTATAAATGGATTAAGCGACTTTAGTCCAATTCTTAACGCATTAAAGAACTATGAAAATTCTAATGTTAAAGATAGTGATTACTCAAACAAATTAAATAATTTAACTAACTTAATTAGTGAATTTAAACCGGTTGTTGCTAAAGATCCTTCTATAGAAGTTAATGCTTTAAATAGCAAAGCACAAAACCTTGTAAATACAGCAAATAACTTAATTAAGCTTGTTGAATCACTTCAAAAGAATAATGAAACTGAATTTAATAACGCTATTGATCAATTAGCAAAAGATAATGATATTTATTCTTCATTCAAACAAGTTGTAGCAAATAATAAATACTTTGAAATCTTATCAAGCAGCCAATATTCTAAAGAACAAGTTGCAAACCTTAAGAATATATTAAATTCAACAGCACTTAAACAAATGTTCCCTGTTGTACAATCAACAATACTTACAGAAATCAAGGAAACAGCAAGTGCCTTCCCATGATGAGCATATGTTGTTATCGCAAGTAGTATCATATGATTTGCAGCCCTAGCAATATTTATTAAAACTAAGAAATAATTAAGATACATCACGATTCTTAGGAATAAGCTTTCCAAGATGAATTGATATTAAAAACGTATAACTCTTAAAATTAGGGTTATACGTTTTTTTTGCACCCAAAATTACATAGAAAAAACGATACCGAAGTATCGTTCCAAAATTAAATTATTTCTTAGATTTAACTAAAGCAATTGTTCCGCCGATGAATAAAACAACAGACATAGTTAAGAATAATACTCAGTATAATCATGGATTATTCTTTTTACCATTTTCTTTTGCAAATGTAAGAGCATCGTTAAGTTCTTTTGTGATTTTAACAAGATCAGCATCTGATTTGTTAAGTTTTTGATTTGAGCTTAAAACATTTTTAGCTTTATTTAATGCTTGAGAAACTTTTTCTTTAGCTTCATCAGATAAAGTTTTGTTAAGTTCTGTTTCATTAAATGGAGCTAGTTTTCTGTATGCTTTTAACATTTCTGCTGTTTGATCATCTAGAAGTTTAGCGTCTTGAACAATTTGGTTAAGTTCATTTAAGCTATTTGCTTTATCTAAAGCTTCTTGTTTATCACTAATAATATTAGCATCTAAGTTATCATATTGACCTAGTTTAGCTTTAGAATTATTTAAGTTGGCTAAACCATTTAGATCGTTTAAGGCTTGTGTTAAGTCGTTAACAAGTTTTGAATTGTTTTCTAATGAAAATTCATCAACATTTTGGTTTGCGTTAATAGCATTTTCAAGAGTGCTTGCTAAGTTATTTACTTTTTCTTGCTTATCAGGATCAGCTAGAAGGTAATTCTTAGTATTTTTAGCATCATTTACTTGAGCTAATAAATCTTTCATAGCTTGTAGGTTGTTATCAATTGCTTTACCATTATTAACGATTTCATTAATTTTATCTTTAGAATTTGAAGCATCAACCTTATCTTTAAGTTGTTGTTTTTGTTCGTTAGATAAGTTTGTTAATTCATCAATAGCTTTTTTAGCTTCTTCTTGAGCTTTGCTAATTTCAGCACTATCGTTTTGAATATTTTCTAAAGCAGTAGCAAGTTTCTCTGTAAGAGTATTAATTGCTTCTTCTGAATTGTTACCTGCTTTTAATTTGCTATCTTCAAGTACATTCATAGCATTTTGAATAGCTGTATTTAAAGCACTTTGACTTTCGTCTGAGGCTTTATTAAAGTAAGCTGAATTTTTAACATTTTGAGCTTCTGTAAGCTTATCTGTAAGTGTTTTAGTAGCTTTATCAAGTTTATTGATTTCGGCTATTTTAGCATTTACTTCACTTACTGAGTTAAGATTATTAATTGCATTTGTATCATCAGTTTTATGTTCTGGTGATAAGTTTTCCATTTGTCCTAATTTAGATAATGCTTCTTCTTTAGCCTTTGCAAGGTTTGCATTTCCATCAATGTTTGCGTCAGCTTGTTTAAGATCGTTATTTAATGAAGCTAATTTATTAACCATTTCATCAACTGCAGCTGAGCTTGTAACACCTTTAGCATCGTTAAGACCTTCTGTAGCTTTAGAAATAGCTTCTTCAAGAGCTTTAATTTTTTCATCTGAAGCATTAAGGTAGTTGTATTTAGCTGGCTCAATTTCTTTATTTTCGTTAATTGTCTTTAATGTATTCTTAAGTTCAGCAATAGCGTTATCAAGAGCTGTAGCTTTTTCAACAACTTTATTTACATCTTCTGGTGTATTTAAATTATCTAATTCACTAAGGAAACCATCTTTTTGGTTTGGTTCTAAGTTTTCTTTAGCAGAAATAGCTTCTCTAGCTGTTTTCTTAGCATCGCTAATGTTTTTATCACCATCAAGGTTATTAATTGCATCGTTAAGAGTTTGAGATTTAGCATTTATTTCATTAGGATCAATGCTTGTTTGGCTATCTTTAGCTAAAGAGTTAAGGTTTTCTTCAGAAGCAACTTGGTCAAATGCTTGTTTAGGCTCATTTGAAGCATGTTCATAGTTAGGAGTTGTCTTAACATCAGTAGCTTTTGTAACTGTTTTAGCTAAATTATCCATAGCTGTATCCAGTTCATTAGCTGTTTTCTTAATTCCATTAATTTCATCTTTTGCATGAACAGCTGCAACTTTTGCTTTTAGAGCATCTTTTTGAGCTTGTGATAAGTGAGCTAATTTATCAATTTCTTTAGCTAAATCATCTTTAAGTTCATCAATTCCAAGTAATTCAGTATTAACTGCAGCTAAAGCTTCTTTAAGAGCTTTATTAGCTTCTTCTACTGATTCTTTAGTTACATTGTTGTTTAGTAAGTTATTTGTTAATAAACCTTTAGCTTGATTTAGAGCTTCAGTAACTTTTGCTTTTGTTTCTTGACTTACGCCTTTATATTTAGGTTGATTTGTAATGTCTTCAAGTTTTGAAAGTGAGTCTTTCATTTCTTTTGTTGAATTATTTAATTCAGTTGCTTGTGTAACGACGTCGTTAACATCGGCAACAGTGTTTTTTGAATCAACTAATGCTTTAAGAGTTGCTTTATATTCATCTGATAAGTGCTCTAAACCATCAATAGCACTGTTAGCATCTTCTTTAGCACGATTTAAATTGCTTGTTCCATCTAATCCCTCAATAGCATTAGATAAATCTGTATTGTATTGTTCTAAGTTATTACTATATAGAGCAGTTTTATTTAATAGTAAATCATTATCTTTTGGAATTCTGTTAAGTAATTCAGTAGATCAACCATTATTATCATCTAGCAGTTTCTTTTTATCAGTTGAAGCTTCTGAGTAAGAAGGAGTATTTTTAACTTCATTTGCTTTTTGAATTGTGTTATTAAGTGCAGCAATTTTTTCACTTAAATCATTTAAGTTATTTTGTAATTTCTTAAGATCTTCAGGTTTTGTAGTTGCTTTTACTAATTCGATGTTTTGGTTTTTAGCTTCTTCTGATAAGAATGGAGCTTTCTTAATAGCATCGATTAAATCATTTTGAGCTTGTTCAAAATTACTATCACCATCTAAAGCATCCATAGCTTCTTTAAGTGCATTATTTGTGTTAAGTACTTGAGCTGGATCAATGGTTGTAACTTTTTCTTTATTTAATTTATCTGTTGTTGTAAGTGCATCAAAAGCTTCTTTAGATTCAGTTGAAGCTTGAGTATACTTGTTTGTTTGTTTAACTGCATTTGCTTGAACTACTGTATTAGCTCATGTACCCATGTTTGTGTTAAGGTCATTAGCGTTTTGAAGCATAGATTCAACTTCTTGTACAGTGTTAGCTTTTGAAATATTATCTTTAATTGTTTGTTTTTGAGCAGTAGAAAGATTTTCTAATCCATCAATTTGAGTAGCTTTACTTTTAGCGAATTGTAAATCACCATCTAAAGCCTTTCTTGCTTCATTAAGTGCTTTAGCTTTTTCTAGAATAAGCGCTTTATCAAATGAAGAAAATGTATCACGAGCAAGTTGATTAAAGGCTTCATCAGAAGTTAAGGCATCAAAAGCATCTTTAGGTTGTTTACTTGCATAAAGGTATTGATTTTGATCTTTGATTCCTCTAGCATCATAAATAGCTCTGCCTAATGTTTCCATAGCATTTTCAAGTTCTTGAGCATTAGCAACAATACCTTGTAAAGCAGGAACATTATTTATATCTTCATCTAAAATGTCTTTAATAAATTTTGATTTTTGAACTTCAGAAAGATTTCCTAAAGCATTAATTTGATCGATGTATTCTTTTTTACTGTTAAAGTTATTTTGTTCATCGCTAGCTTTCTTTTCTAATGCGACAACCTTATCGTACATTTGATTTACGCTTTCGGGATCAAGCTCATTAAATGGAAGAGTTTGACCTAGTTGGCTAGGATTGTATTCATTATTTAATTCTGTAATAGCATCTAATGTTTCTTGAGAGTTACCTTTTTCTAATGAAGCTGTTTTAATAGCAGAATTATCATCTGAAAAAGGTTCATTTTTATCTATAGTGTTTTTGATTGTTGAAACTTTATTAATTAAATCAAGGTATTTATCTTTGATTCCGTTAATCTTTTCTAAACTATCAGCACCATTTAATTCATTTTTGATATTTTCTAAGTAAGTATCTGAAAGGAATGAAGATTCAGGATTATTATTTACTTTATTTGCTTCTTTGATTGCGTTAAGTGCTTTAGCAACAGCTCCATTAAAGTTAGCTTCACCATTTAAATCATTTTGTGCTTTTACTAAAGTATCTTTAAGAGCATTAATTTGTTCAGCTGATAAATCAGATAAGTCATTATCTTTAGCTTGAGCATCAGATAATGCTGTGTCAAAAGCTTGTTTTTTACTATCGCTTGCAAATTTATAAGGTTTTTGATTTTTATCTAAGTCATTAGCATTTTTTAAAGCATCCTTAAAGTTTTTAACAGCTTCATCTAAAGTTGCAGCATCATTAGCAACTTGTTGAAGACCTTCTAAAGAATCTTGTGATTTATATTTTTCTCAAATAGCTTCTTTTTGAGTTTCATTTAGATTTTGCAATCTTTCAAGATTTACTTCTAAATCGAAATATGGATCTAATTTAGTTGCGAATGTTAATGCTTCATTTTGTGAATTTAATTTATTAAGTTCATTTTTTAAATTATTTTTAATAGTATCTGAAACTTTAAGGCTATTTATATTACCTAATAAAGTCTCATATTCAGTTTTTCCTTGTCTAAGAGAAGCAATAACATCAAAGCTTTGTCTTCAAAGTTGCGTGAAATCAGATGGTTGGGTATCTGGTGTTATATTATTTATAAATTCATCAAGATCATTTGTTATAAAATTATCGTAATTTTGCTTAACTGGATCTGGTGAAAGCTTGTACGTTGGTTCAGATTTCTTTTCTTCAAGTCTTTTTTTAATACCTAATGCATTTTCATAAACACTTGAAACACGCTTTGCATTTCCTATAGTATTATTTAATGCTTCTGAAATCTTTTCGATATCACGGTGTTTAATTTGATCTTTAAAAGTAGTTCTTAGTGAATCGCTTAGAGGAAGTGTATCTAATTTATTGTTAAAATTATCATAAACTGTATTATTAGCACCAGTAAGAGCGTTATCATACTTAGTAATTAACTCTCTAAGTTTATCTGCATTAGCTTTCTTAGTATCATCTTTAAAGGTGCCGATTAAGGCTTGTAACTCAGTTTTTTTATCACCTAGATAAGGTGCAAATTCAGGAGTTTGTAAAAGAGCATCTATATGTTCTTTTTTAGCTAATAATTGTTGATAAAGTTCTTCTTCTTCAGGAGTTCTTTTATTGTTATCGATAATTGTTTTAGCTTCATTTAACTTATCAGCAAGTTCTTTAACTTTATCAAAATCAAATGAATTTACTTTTTCAGAATTTGAAGTAACTACTTCGGCAGCATTTTTAAGTGCATCTTCAACAGTTTTTCTAGTTTCTTCATTAGGGATAAGATCATTTAAATCCTGAGCTGCAGGGTCATTTTTAATTGCTTGTAACGTTTGTAAAAGAGCATTAGCATTTGAATTAAATGTTTCTTGATTGTTGATTATTTTTTCTAAATCACTATATTCATCAGCAGTATTAACTGATTCTTTTAATTTATTAATAGCTTCTGGTGATAGAGCTGATGAGTGTGAAGTAATAACTTCAATAGCCTTATTTTTATTATCAGGACCATTTAATTCTTCATATTTAGTTTGCAGTGTTTTTTTAAGTTGAGCTAACTGTGTTTCTAAAGCTTTAGGATCTTGATTAATTAATTGTTTTTTATCTTCAACAAGAGTAAAAAGATTTGTTTTGAAATTTTCTAAAGCTTCATTGTAAGCTGTTTGCTTTTCAGGAGAAGCTGTTAAATATTTATTTTCTTCAGCTTTAGTTGAGTATGAGTCATAAGTAGAATTTATATCAGTTCAAAGGCTATTAAGTTTTTCATAATTATCTTTTGCTGTATTAAGTTCTTCAACATTTGAGTATGAGTTTTCATTAATCTTAGCTTTTTCACTTTCGATGTATGCTGAATCAACTTTACCATCTTCTAATTTAGCTAAAGAATCTAATGCTTGTTTTTGCGCTTCTGCATAGTTTGCAGCAGCTTGTTCTTTAGCTGTAGATAATATAGATTGTTTTCTATCAACTTCTGCATCATCCTTACCGAAAAGAACTGTAATTAAGTTTGTAACTTGACCACGTCCATCTTGTTGAATTGTATGAATACCATCGTTAACTGTCACCATATTTTTTGTTTGATTAATTATATTTTTTATATAATTAGGAACATTTTCAAAATTTGTTTTTTGGTTACCTATAAGATTTTTGTAAAAATTTGAATCTTTATAATTTTCTAGTGAACCAGCTTCATCTAAAAGATTTTTGAAAAGTTCTTTATATTTTGTAACATTAGATATAATTCTGTCTTTGTTGGTTAGACCGGCAGTATTAATTCCTTTTGCTCCATTTGCATTTCCTTGCATTGCTACATACATAAGATAGAAAATCCCAATAGGCCCAACGTGAGTGTAGTATTGCGTATCAACATTTTTATCTGGTGTGTCCAAACGAGTATTGAAGTTGTATATAGGATTTATAATTTCGCTATATTGTCATCTTGCATTTCTAGGACCGATAGCATCTTTTCTATAGTTATTAAATTTATCTTGAAATTGTTTTTCTTTAGCATTTGGTCAAAGTGGATCAGGTGAATCAGGATAGAATCATCTTAAGTAATGGACAACTATATCAGTAAAACTATTTCTGTTAGCTTCTATAGATTTATCTTGAACTTTAGCTCAAGGTCTAGATCAGCCTCAGTTATCACCATGATAATATGTCTCACCACGTTTAAGATATTGACTAAAGTTAGGGTTTTTGAAATAAAATGGATCACCGAGTGCAAGCCCTTGGAATGCTAAATATCACTTAACTAAATAACCATAATATTCATCAATTCATGACTTCATTGATTCTAAATCTTTTTCATTTTTAGCTTTATCAATTCTTTCGTTAATTTCTGGTATATCTCTGTTTCTGAACCCCCCAACACCAAATTGGAATTTATGTTGTTCTAAATATTGCTTTAGTTCATTTTTCTTAGCTTCTAAAGCTTCATTAGTGTTAGTGCTAGTTTCACTAGTAGCTGAGAATATAATAACTGGAGCAGTTATAGCTGCAGTTGATAAAGATAATGCCTTAATTAAAAGTTTTTTATTTTTTTTCATAATAATCCTCCCTCTTTTCATTAGAAAAACATATTTTAACATAAATTTGAAATTTTTTAAAAAATTATTTTTTCGCTTAAAAAGAGCTCGTTTTTAAACTTTTTATGAATTTTGAGTAATATAAGCTTTATGTTTTAAGAGGGAAATATTAAAAATATATACTACTCAAAAATCTCTAAAAATTAGTTCTTATAATCAGCACTTTTTCAAATGATTAATAGATTAACTTTTTTAGGTTTTTCAATTAATCTAATAGGACAATATTAGTGATTAGATAATTCCAATACTTTATAAACCTATGCCATAGTATTAAAAATATCTACACCCTAAAGTAGATGTAGATATCAGTTTAATTATATATAAGATTTATCTATTTTTTAAATACAGCGATTGTTGTTCCTAAGATAAATAAGATTCCAGAAACTATTACAATGTAAGCTCATCATGGGAATGAAGAGTGTTCTTTAACATCATTCTTAATTAAGCTTCTTAAAACTTCAGGAGCTTCTTTGAATGCTTGTGATGATAATAATTCTGAAATAGAATTTGCATCTTGTTTTGTAATTTTGTTAGGGTCTTTAGAGATAATATCAAGATAGTTTTTATTTAATACTTCTTTTGCAAATTCAACATATTTAGGATTTATGTTATTCTTATCAGTTTCAGCAAGTTGAGTTAATCTATCTTTATCCTTGCTTTGTATTGCATTAATTAAATCTGTTAAGTAATTTGAATTAGATCTTAATAAGTTTTCTGCACTTGCAATTTGGTTTGATAATTGAGCAGTTAAATCCATTGTTGAAGTTACTGGTTGCATTGCATTAACAGCAGCAACAAGATTATTTTTAGCTTCGTTAACATTATCTACATTTGTTGCATTTGTATTAGATAAAACATTGTTTTTATCAAATGCATTTAGGTATTGTGAGACAAATTCACTTTGATTATTTAACTCAGTTGTTATGTTTGCAGGTACATTTTGAAGATTGTTTAAATCTTGTTTAGCAGCATTTAATGATGCTTGACTATTATTTGAAACAGCATTAGATAAATTATTTAATATGTTATTAATGCTTGTTTGGTTTGCTTGATCTTGCTTTTTAGCGTTTTCAAGGATGTCTTGAGCTTGTTGATATGTTGTAGCTTTATTGAAGTTTTCCTTAATAGAAGCTTTTGCCTCATCACTTAAGTATGATAATTTGCTTAATTCTTCATCTACATATGTTTTAGGAGCTTCAGGAGTTCCATAACTTGTATCTGGGAAATTATCAATTTCATCAGCGTTTGCTTTAAGTGCATTTACAGCATTTACTAAGCTTTCAACTTGTTCAGGTGTAGCTGGGTTTGCTATTGCAGCTAAAGCATCTTTAGCTTTTTGAAGAGTATCTTTAAAGTTGTTTTGTAATGCTGCAGGAGCGTTAGCAATTTTGTTTTGATTCATGTTTTCAAAACCAGATAATGCTTGTTTAGCTTTATTTAATGTTTCATCTTTAAGTGCTTGTGCTAAAGCATCGTTAGCAGCTGTAATTTGTTCAGCAGTTGAATCTGGATTATTAATTACATCGTTAGCATTTGAAATTGCACTAGTTAATGTATTTGAAGGTTCTTCAACATTGTTTGCATCTTCTAAAGTATTCTTTAAGTTATTTTGAGCAATTGCTTTTAATAAGTTATTAGCAGCATCTTGGAAGAATGCATTATCTTTTGAAGCATTTTCTGGTGCTGTTAAAGTTTCTTGAGCTTGTTTAATAGCTTTTTTAAGTGCATCACCTTGTTTTTCAACTTCATTTGCTTGATCTAATGCATTATATAAAGGTTCTTTTGCTTCAACATTATTTAATGAATCTAAGGCATTTTGAAGTTGTTCAAGAGTAGCATCAGGATTGCTTACTGTAGCATTAACATTGTTTAATACTTCTTTTTTGAATGCTTCAGATGCTTTTAATGTCTCTGGAAGAGCATTAATTGCATTGTTGATTTTATCACGTAATGATGCTACATTAAGATCGTTAATAAGTTTCAATGTATCATAAACATTATTTGGATATGAAACATTTTGACTTTGATCTACAACTTTTTTATCTAGTTCTTGTTGAGCTTGTGTTTTTAGAGCATTAAGTGCTTCAGAAGAAGGATTTACTTGAGAAGCAGCATCTAATGCGCTTTGTAATTGTTCCATTGTAGGAACTACATAAGTAGCTTGATCAGCTTTAACTAGATTATTTAATGCTGTTTGTTTAGCTTGAATATCTTTTAATTGTTCTGGAGTAATGTTTGCACTAGCTGAAGATTCCATTTGATTAATAGATTCAGTTAAATCGTTTAATCCTTTTTGGAATTTTTCATTGTCTTGTGTGCTTACTGCAACATTATTTGTATTTGTAAGTTGTGCTTGAAGTGCTTTAGCAGCTTGTAGATCTGTTTTAACTTGACCTAAAGTTGCATCTGCTTCTTTAGCATTAGCGACAATCTTGTTTAAATCTTCTAAATTAGCTGCGCTAGAAACTTGAGTTGTAAGGTTATCTTTTTGACCTTGTGAAAGGTTAGCTAATTTTGCAATTTCTCCTAAAGCATTTTCTTTATTAGCATTTCCATTTAGATCACCTTGTGCTTGATTAATAGCTTGAGCTGCTTGAGTAATTGTAACTGGGTCAATAATATTATTAACATTGTTATTTAATGCGTTATTTACAGCTTCTTGTTTGTCTTGACCAGCTAATTTGTAATTTGCATCTTCTTTGTTTACTGCATTAACAGCATTATTGTAATTTTGCATTGCAGTGTTTAAAACATTTGCATTTTCAACTTCTTTTTGTAGTTTTTCACTTGAAGTTGCAGCT
The DNA here is from genome assembly GCF_054456995.1 of Mycoplasma tracheobuteonis. Taxonomy (NCBI): domain Bacteria; kingdom Bacillati; phylum Mycoplasmatota; class Mollicutes; order Mycoplasmatales; family Mycoplasmataceae; genus Mycoplasma; species Mycoplasma tracheobuteonis. The sequence goes on from NZ_JBTKTG010000005.1 coordinate 17,507, forward strand.
TTGATTTTTTCAACAATTTGTGATTTTTGTTCTGGTGTTAAGTTTGTTAATTTTTCTAAGTTTCTTAAAGCATTTTCTTTTTCTTCTTTAAGTTTTTTATCACCATCTAAAGCTTCTTTAGCTGTAGTAATAGCATTGATTAATTCTTTTGCTTTTTGAATTGATAAAGGAGCTTCAGCAGTGTCTTTTAGTGCAGTTTCAGCATTACTAATAGAGTCATCGTAAGCACCTTGGTGTGCAGGATCACCAGTGTAACTTATTGATTGTTTAATTTCTGGAGCTTCGGTAATTAAGTCTCTTAATGCTTTCATTTCTGTATTGAGATCAGTTGCATTTTTAACAGCTTCTTTAACAGTAGTTACATTATTAGCTTGTTGAACTTGCTTGATAGCTTCATTCTTTTGATTATCTGTTAAGCTTGTTAATTTATTGATTTCTTCTATAGCACTATCTTGAGCATCTTTTAAGATTTTAGCATCTAAATCTTGAGCTGCTTTAACAACTTCATCTAATCCTGCTTTACTATCTTTTGCTAATAGTTGTTGTTTAAAGTCAGATTTTTGAGCTTCACTTAAGTTTTGTAGTGCACTAATAGTATCGTTAGCATTTTTAAGGTTAGTATCACCATCTAATGCGTTAGCTGAGTTATTTAATGCATTAGTTCAACGAATGATTTCTTGATTATTAAATGAAGTAACACCATTAGGAACTGACGCTTTTTCGTTAGCTAATGAATATGCATCATCGAATGCAGATTTTTTAGCAGGATCAGCATATTTATATTTATTTGATTGTGAAGTTTGAGCATTGTTTTCAAGAGCTTCGCTAAATGACTTCATAGCATCATTTACTGCTTGCCCAAGTTGAAGAAGTCCATTTATTCCTGAAACATCATTACTATTGCTAATTCTTTCTTTTAATGATTGTTTTTGTGCTGGAGAAAGGTATGTAAATTTATCAACATCAGCAATTGCTTTTTCTATAGCTTTATCTAAGATAGCCTTACCATCTAAATCTTTAACAGCATTATTTAAAGATGAAACTAAATCATCAATTTGACTAGGAGTTAAGTTATTTGTCTTATCATTATTTGCGTTTTGAAGAGCTTCATTTAATGCTGTTGATTTTTCTGCAGTAGCATTTTTATAGTTTGGAGTTTCCTTAGCTGCTGTAGCATTAGTAATTGCTTCTTGTAATTCAGCCATTTTATTGTCTAATGATTGGATATCATTGATTTTATTCTTTAAATCACTAGCAGAAGTTGAACTATTAATAAAGTTTTGTAATTCTTGTTTTTGTGCTTCATTTAGATGAGTAGCATTTTTTAGCGCAGTATTTGCAGCTTCTCTTTGATCATTTAGAGCTTGGTCACCGTTAAGTGCTTCTTTAGCTTGTTTAATTGCACTGATTTGTTGAGTTACTTCTTCTTGTGTTAAATTAGCATTTTTAAGTGCTGTACTTGCGTTTGAAATTGCATTATCATATGAACTAGCATTTGTTGCATTTAAATAATTTGAAGATGCTTTAACAGTTGGTGCTTCTTTTACCAATTCTTTTAATTCTTTCATAGAAGTATCAAGAGTTTTTGCATTATCAAATGCTTGTTGAGCAGCTGCTATATCATTAGCTTTATCAATATTTGATTTTGCAGTAGCAATTTGTTCAGGCGTTAAATTGGTTAGGTTTTCTAATTGAGTTTTTAATTCTTCTTTCTTAGCTTTAAGCTCTTTAGCTTTTGTATTTGCTGCAGTAGCTTTGTCTACAACATCTTGAAGGACTGTGGCATTGGCTGCTTGATTTGCTTGGCTAATAAAGTTTTCTTTTTCTTGAGGTGTTAAGTCACTTAAATCATTAATAGCTTTAATTTGATTATCAAGAACATTTTGACCATCTAAAGCATCTTTAGCTTTTGTTAGTTCTTCTGCTAATGATTTAATTTCTTCAGGATCTAGACTTTCACCACTTAAACCATTAGAAGCATCTTGTAATTTATTGTCAAATTTACCTTGCTTTGTTGAATCTGAGAACTTATAGTCAGGTGTATTTTTTAAGTTTGAACTAGAACTATAAGCATCATTTAACTCTTTCATTGCATCATTTATATCTGAAATTATTGTAAAAGAGTTATCTATTTCACTAATTAAGCCCTTTCCATTAATTTGTTCTGTTATCGCTTTTTTCTGTGCATCATTTAAACTTGTATATGTGTTTAATTTTTTTATAGCTTCTGCTTTAGCTTCTGCTAAACGTTCATTACCATCTAATTGTTCGTAAGCTTCTTGTAATGTTGTAGGAATACTTGTAATGTAACTTGAATCTGCTAATTTATTTAATAAATTATCTTTAAAGTATTCATTCGCTTTATTAAGTGGTGTATCATATACTGATTTATTTGAAGCATTTGCATATTTAGGATTTGTCTTTTTATTTTCGAAATTAGCCATTTGTGGCGCAACAGTGGCAGCAGCAGAATTTAAGTTTACATATGTTTGCACTTTAGAAGCAAGTGCTTCACCATTTGTAATGGTGTCATCACTTAATAAACTATTTGTAATTTCTTCTTTTAAACTTTGAGTTAAACTACTTAATCCATTAATTGTGTTTTTTGCATTTTCTAAATTAGTTTCACCATTTAAATTACTAATTGCAGCGACTAAAGCATTATATGTACTTGTAATAGTTTTAGCATTGAAGTCTGTTGAATTAATCATTGAGTATGTATTGTCAGAAAAGATTGCTTTAGCATTTGTTATAGCATCTTCATAAGCAGTTTGTAAAGCAGTTGAGGCATATCTATAAGCATCTGATGTTTTTACTTCATTGTGCTTATCTAATCTTTCTTTAAGTAATTTAGTATCTAAAATACTTTCATTAACATTTAAAACAGCTTCGGTTTTTAGCATATCACCAGCTGATCAGTTTTTAGCTTTAAATTTTAAAGCTTCATTTTTATTTAAATAATCAATTGCTTGTTTTTTAACTTGATCAGATCAATTTGATACTTTCTTGATGCTGTCAAGTAATTCAACTTTAGCTTTATATCAAGCATTACTAAAGTACATAACAATATCATCGTTAAAAGTGTAAATAGGTTTGTTTAAAGTTAAGTTCTTTTCAACGAAGAAGTCATCTAATGCAGAAGGATTGTATTGTTTAGAGATTGAACTTGAAGCACTTTCTTTGTTAAATGGTACAGTTGGTGTATTTTCACTTCCAGTAGGTTTTGAATCAAAAGATAAAACAAGAGTTTTAGTTTTGTCCTCTTTTTGAGCATCTGTAAATTCAATAGTAGCTGATGAAGCTTGTGTTGCACCATTTCCATTGTAAGCAAACTTATATTGGAACTTAGGTTTTTGAACAGTTTCAGGGATGCTTTCCCCATCTAAAACATTAAATTTTAAATTTGCATTAACATAAAAGTTTTGAGCTTTTGTTCTATAAAATGTTTGAGCTAAAAATCATTTTGGTCAATAACCATTTGAACCCTTCACTGTAGAATTTCAGAATCCTGCAACAAATGATTGTCCTAATGCTTCACTATCACTTGAAGGATATAAATCACTTGTAGCCTCATTAAATAGAAAGGCTGACATAGCTTTTGAAGCATATTTTCTTGTCTTGTATTCTATTTTTAATTTAGGTGCTTGTGGTGTTTTATTAGTTTTAGAATAAAATGCGACTACTCTACCTATTGTGTAAAAGTTGTGGTTAAAGTTGTGAAGAGCATCAGTGTCGCCGAAATTCTCAATTTGGTTTACAAAGTATTTGTATGCATCACCAGTGTTGTTATCACCAGCAGAGTTAGAAGTAATTATATTTGTTAAGTATCCGGCTTCAGTTCCATATTTAATAGGTCCTACCCCACCTTCTTTTGTATCTTTAGAATATGGGTAAGCATAGTTAACTTTTTGACCTTTACTATCTACACCGAAAAATCCTGCTTCAGTTTTTAATTCATCAATAGGTCTTCTTTCTTGGATAACGTTACCTTGGTTATCAAGAACTGTTATATAAAATGATCCTGGTATAAACTCCATATCGGCTGATGTAGTTAATCCGAAAACAAATGTATCAACACCCGGTAAATTATCTTGACCGGTATCGAATGTTGCTTCTCAACTTTGTTCAGCTTCATTCATAAATGATAATTGGTCTTGAGGAGTAGTTTGTTTTAATTGAACTTTTGTATGTGATTTAGGGTCATAATTATTATTCTTGTTTTCAGAATAATTCTTAGCCATAATATTATTTTTAGTATCGTTAAAATACTTATTAGCATATTGAGCTTGACCACTAACTAACTTATTCATATAGTCTGGAGAAGGCTGTGGAATAGATTCATCTGTCACAGCTTCACTGTTTTCGCTACCCGAAACCAGTGGTAAAACTGCAAGAGGAGTAGCTAGTAATCCTGCTTGAGTCATTAATCAAATTTTATTTTTCTTTTTCATTTTTAATTTAATCCTTTTATTTTTTTATATTTATGTTTTAATTATATACTTTAATTTAAGTAATATCAAATTGTGAAATTCAGCCTAACTAGCTTGATAGTTATGTTTAAGTTTCATCATTGTAAAAAACGAATAATGCTTAAATATAGGATTATTCATATTTTTTGCATAGCTAAAGTTTCAAAAAATAATAACAACTAAAAACTAAAACTAAAATTATTAAGTAAGAATTTACACGAAAAAATCATAAATAAATAACTTTTTACAAAAAAGCGCTATGGCTAGCGCTAATTTATTTCTTTCAGTTTTTAAAGAATCAAGGTAGTTCATAAAGATCAGGATTAAAAGCATTTAATCTCATCATATTACGAGCCATTGAATGATAGTTAATAAGGTCAAGGGGATTTTGTCCATCTTGGTTTACACCATAGAAGTTAAATGAATCTTTACCTGTGTTATATGCACCATTTTTACCTACTAAAAGTCATAACGGACCACCAGAGTTAATCGTGGTTACATATTCACCATTGTTATTTATAACACCAGTTCCTGAGTTACCAGCATTATAGAAAGTTGGTTCATATGGCGTTTGCTTTTTAAAGCTTACTGTTTCAAATCCACGTTCATCTCTGTGAATTATGTAGGTCGATTGTTTTCCATATGGGAAACCATTAAATAAACCTTGTTGCGTTTGTTTGTTTCGATTTGGCGATTGATTTTCAAGAAATGGTAGGAAGTTTAAATTCTTGAGATTAAATCAATTTTGATATCACATAGCTGTTTGGTATTTACCTTCGGCTTTAAGGTTTTTAATTAAGTCATTTACATCAAAAATAATTAATGTAACATCTAAAAATTGGCTTGTATTAAGAATACCTGTTTTAAAGATTTGAGTTTGTGGATCGAAATGCGAGTTATATCCAACTTGATTAATTCCAGATCATACAACTTGAACATGAGTTCCTTGATTATATAATCCACTTCAATAGCTAAATCCAGCATCTACATTATTGCCAAAGTCCAATCCTGCAACAGTAGGAGCTGTTCCTGCATTAAGTGTACTTTTTTCTGGGGTTAAATTATTCTTATCGTTATTTATAACATGGTGATTAGTTAAAGCATAAAATCTTCCATCATTAGGATCTGAATTTACTTTAGCAACCATCATACCACTACCAAAGTTCATTGCAAATGTTCTAGACATTAAATCTTGAGCTACAGGTGAGGTTGCTACATAAGCTTTATTAAGATATTCGTTATTAAACTTATATCCATCTTGAAGTTTATAACTTAACATTTGATTAGGATTATATTTAAATGGATCAGCAAAAGAATCTTTATTAGAAAGCACAATAGGCATATTTTCTTGAGTATAATCCATGTTTTTGTAGCTGATTACATTTGTGCTGTTAGCATTTCCGAAATCTTCATCAGCGATTTGATTTGTATATTCATAAGTAATATTACCTGCAAAATAATCAAAGAAGAAAGCTTCATTAGGGTTAAAGGTATTTTGTAAGTTATTAGGAACAAAGAAGAATGGTGGTTGGTAAAGTGAACCAACTGGGTTATCTTGCACGATTTTGTATTGTGGATTTTTAAGTCCAAATTCAAAGTGCATACCTTGTTCTGTTAGAGTAACAGTCATTGTGTAGTCGATTTTTATTGATTGAGAACTTCCACGAGGAGTAACTGCTTCAGTACTTTGATTAATTACTACTCTTCCATTTCTTTTTAATTCATCATAACTAAATGATAATCAAATTCCACCTTGTTTACCATTTGTATAGCTATATACTCTAGCATAAGAAATAGAGTCAAGAAATTTGATATTAGCATTTAAATGAAGCTTAATTGTGGCATTTTTATTTTCTTGATCTAATATAGGTTTAAAGTACTTATTATCTAATGTGTATTCAACTTTTCCTGTGTTTTTATTGAGCAATCAGTAGTTATCTTTAGCAGTAATTTCGTTAGATCTAAGTCTTAAAATATCTCCATTAGCACGGAAGATTTTTTTCATTTTTTGACTAAATGGTAGTTTTAAAAGTTCTTCATTACTGTAAGAAACTTCACTTGCATTAGGATTTGGCATAAATCCTGATATTTCATATCAAACATCACCTACATATTTACGGTTACCAAATTGTGGTTTTTGTTGGTATGATAGTCTAATCATTGCACGCCCATTTTTATCATCGATCATGTGCACATCTTCGATATTAAATTGTCCTGGGTATAATAAATATTTCTTATATGAAGCGGGGCGAACATTAAATGATCAATAATGAGGTGTGTTAGATTTAATGTCTGAAGCAAATTGAGATGCTGTAATATTTTCGATACCACTAAATGTTATTTGATCTTTTGTTATCTTGTTGAGAATAATATCTGGGAAAAATTCATCAGCAAAGTCATTTTTTAGATTTCTTAGTGTAATTTCACCTGTTGTGTACCGATCATTTCAATTTCATTTGTTTATAAATCCAACTTTAAAAGTCATTGTTGATATTCTATATCTAGGATTGAATTGAGTATTTACATCATAGTAATAAACAAAATAACTACCTAATAATGAATTAGGATCTACGGTATGAGGTTGATCGCTTGGGTTAGAAATATCATTGGTATTAGCAGGTGTAGGCACACTAGGTACCTTATCTTTTTCTTCGTATTCTTTATCTTTGAACTGATCGTTATTTTCTGTAGGAGCTTTTTCACCCTTAAATTTAAATAAGTAATTTAATTTATCAAAGGCTTGCTCTTGCATTAAAGTATCTGCATCAAATACCCTTTTTCCGAATAAAGTACGATATTCAAAGTTATGTGAATTAATTAAGGCTACTTTATCTTTAACAGCTTGATTTGAACCTACAGCTTCAAAATCTTCACTAGTAAATCATGTTTTATTGTTGCTTGGTTTAATATCTGTATAAACTAATGGTCTAAAGTAATTTAGCCTAAATTTAGGTGATTTTAAACGATTATCGTTAACAATTTGTCCATTTAGAGTAACACCAAATTTTAATTCAACATAACCTTCCACATTGTTAATGCTATAGTTACTTGGATTATCTATATCAAAGATTAATTGATATTTTCCAAATTTAGGTAGTGTATAAAGTTCATTGAGTTTTTTAACACCTTCACCAGCATAAAAGTTTGAGTGAGTAACTTTAGGATTTACAACAATGGCTTGTTGTAAGATTTCTCTAGTTTTCTTTAAATAATTAGAAGTTTGTAGAACTTCTTTATTAGCTTCATAATATTGTTGACCTGTAGCAGTTTGAATGTTTAGGTTGTATATAAAAGGTTCTTTATTTTGACCAGTAAATTTAACTTTAAAAGTAGCTGTATGTGTTTGATCGTTGTAAATGAAGATATTATCGTTAGAGTAGTTAATTAATTCTCAATTGTTATAACCTTCTAAAGAAAGGTTTACAGCTACACGCAAGGCTTTTTGTAATAAATTAAATTTTTGAGGATTATGAACTGAAGAATATCTATCAGGTAAATTAGCTGTAGACATTAAGTTTGAAACATAAATTCAATCATTAGCATTAAACCCAGTTGTTGAGTTAGGATCTTGTTTATAAATTTGATTTTTAAATAGTTGAGCAATAGCATAAAGTAAATTATTACTGCTATTATTCTTGAAATAAGGGTTATTCGTTAATGCACCATTAAGTGAAACACGAACTTTTTTGTTAAGTGGACTTTTGAATTTAACAGCTTGCTTGCTTGTTAAATTAAGTGTTTTAATAGTTAAATTTTTATGTTTTACAACTACACTTAAGCTAAATTTGTCTTGTGATAATTGAATACTATTATTTACTAGTTCATAGGTAAAGTATTGTTCTAAATTTTTATATTTAGGACTAAGCAGTGATAAAAAGTTTTTGTTTAGATTTTTTGTAAAGTCTTCTTCATATCAGTTACTTAAAGCTCCGTAATTTACATTGTATAAGTCTTCAATATTTGAATAATTAATTTGATTAATACGAGTAGATAATTTAAAATCAAAAGTTACATTTTTAAGAATATAAGTTGATACATCTTGAGATGTTAAGTTGTATTTGACTTGTAGCAAGTCAAAATTGTCTGGATTAAGAGTGAAATCCTTAGATAAGATGCTAATTGATTTGTTTTGATTAGTTTCTTGTAAATATAAATCAAAGTTGCTTGCATTAATAGAAGCACTATTTACATTTAAGTCATATCCATTAGCTATTGCAGTTGTCTTAGGATTTAATTGTAAATTAATAGCTCTTTGCCCATCTTCTTTAAGTTGAATAACATTAAGTGGATAAGCTAGCAAAATCTCTTCATGTAATTTTGTAAGTGAATTTTGAGCTTTGGTTTTATTTTGTCCATTTAATTTATTATATGCTTCAGGAGTAACTAGTAATTTAGTTTGATACTTAATTGCATCAGTTTTTGTAGAAGGAAGTGCTAATAAACGATTAATTAATCTTGATACTTGTGTATATAAAGTACTATAGTTGTTATTAATTTCTTGTTCATATTGTTTATAAAATTCAGCAACATTTAAATCAAATGATTGTTTAATTTCATTTATTTGATCACTCGAAAGAATGAATCCTTGCTTAAAATTGTTTTCAAACGAACTAATAATGGCATTAGCAAACTGTAAAAGATTATCACTAAGGTTAGAATGAGTTTTAATTCATGTTTTAAAGTTAGAATCATAATCTATGATATTAGCTTCATTAATTCAAGCTGCTAAATTACTTTGAGCTTTTTGGAATGCTTTTGTAACTTGCTCTAAGTTATTTTGAGTAATTTCTTCAGGTATGTTTGTATTCTTTTCTAGCAATAAAACTAAATCAGGATAAGCTTGATATTGAGTTTTATAATTTGCTACTTTTAGTTTGAAATTATTTATTTCTTGTCTTAAAAGGTTAATTTGAGTTTGTGAATCTTTACCTTCTTGAAGTGCCTGTGTATAAAGTGAATTAAGTTGCGCTAAATCAGAAAGTATTGCAGATAGATCCTGACTTTGAATATCCCTTTTTGCCTTTGCTATAGCTGAATTAATTTGTTCTTTAGTAGACTTTTTACTTTTATTAATTATTTGTTCGGTGAATAATCCTATTTTATCTTGTAGGTTAGAAATTGTATTATTTAAAGCAGTTTGGCAGGCTTGTGTAAAGCTTGTAACAGCTTGTTGACTTTCTTGTTTGATTTGGTTAAAACTATCTTGAGAAATGCTATTGCTGTTTAAAGTGCTTGTTAATTGAAAAATAATTGTATTAATTGGTTGAGGACTAACTAATTTATTAGTTGTATAAACTTGATTTTCACTAAGTAGATTGTTTAAACTTGAAACTAAGTTTTGGTACTCTTTCGTTAAAACACTATTTTGATTTGCACTAAGTTTTTGAGCTAAATTACTTAAAGCATTTTTGCTTTCTACAAGTGCATTTATATTTTGAGATTGAATATTTTCTTTAGCTTTAGCAACTGCTGAAGAAATTTGTGAAGTTAAATCTTGAGATACATTACTTAAATCAGCTGAAGAAAGCTTATTAACTAATACTTTAACATTTTCTATTACAGTGTTTAAGGCATTTTGACATTCTTGATTAAAGTTTGCGATAGCTCGATTAACTGTTTGAGTCTGTAATGTTACTTCTTGCTCTGAAATATCAGCATTTTGTAGCAGACTATTTAATTGGTTTTTAAGTCCTTCTAAACCATTTGAACTAACTAAATTATTTAAGATATAAGATTTTTTAGCTTCTAGTGCATTACTAATTTGATCAATTAAAGAATTAATTAAAACATGTGTATTAGAACTGTTTACTTGTAATACTTGATTTCAAAGATTGCTTAGTTGATTTTTATCTTGTAATAAAGCTTGAAGATTATTTTCTTCTATATCTGTAACTGTTTGTTGTGAAAGTAATCTAATTTGATTAAATAATTCAACTCCAACAGTATCAGGGGTTTGAGTTCCTAATTTGCTTACTAGTTGTTTAACACTGTTTACAAGTTGTGTTTTAGCTTCTAAACAAGCATTTTGAAAGTTTTGCAACAATGTATTAGCAGTTGATTCAAGCTTTTGATATTGTTCTTGAGAAATATTTTTTTGTGCAAGTTGATTATCTAATTGACTAATAAGTTTATTTAAATCAACAACACTAACTAAATTATTTTGCACAAAAAAATTATTAGCATTAATCTCTGCTTGAATATTTTGCTTTAGTTCTTGTATTTTCTTATCATATTGGTTAGTTTGTGTAACTGCATTATCATCATTACAGCTTGAAGCTAGTAGAGCAAAGGATGATGCTCCAGTTAATAAAAATATGTTTTTAAGTAATGTTTTCTTTTTCATAAGTACCTACTATAGATTTTTTGTATTTTGCAATAAAAAACATTAAAATGCTAGTATTTTTTTACAAATTTCTAGCTTTTATAAGTTTTTTACTAAATTTATATTTAAATTATAGATGTAAATTCCTTATCTCCTTGATTTTTTCTTTTGATATTTTTTTAGCCCATGTAAAGCTAATTTAGCTAGTGGTTTTTACTTTAAAGAAAAAAACCAAAAATGTGGAATATATTTCGCATTTTTGAGAATTTTTTTCCTTAATATTAGTTTTAAAATAAATAAAAAAAGTTTTAAAATATAAGCGATGTTATTATTGAAATAACGTCCACTTAAAAAGGAGAAAATATGGCTAAATTTAGACGTGTGTTCATGATCGTTACAGATGGTCTAGGAATCGGACCAGATAAAGACCAAAAACGTTTTGGTGACGATGGTGCTAACACAATTAGATCTGCTTCAATGGTAGAAGAATTCAAAATTGATACATGAAAGAAACTTGGAATTGGTAACATTACAAACTTAAATGGAAATTACCATGTTAAACAACCAATGGCTTACATGGCTAAAGTTCAAGAAGTGTCAAATGCTAAAGATACATTAGCAGGACACTGAGAAATGATGGGAATTAAAACATTAGTACCTTTCCCAACATTTACAGAAACAGGATTTCCACAAGATTTAGTAGATGAATTATCTAAAGCTTTTGATGGAAGAAAAATCCTTGCAAACAAATCAGGATCAGGAACAGAAATGATCTCTGAATATGCTCAAGAACAAAAAGAAAATGGTGGAATCATTGTTTATACATCAATGGACTCTGTTTTACAAATCGCTGCTCACGAAGAATGAGTTGGATTAGATAACTTATACAGATATGCTAAAGCTGCTCGTGAAATTTGTTCATCACGTCCAGAATGAAACGTAGGAAGAATTATTGCTCGTCCATTCGTTGGTGATAACGGAGAATACACAAGAACATTCAACAGACATGATTACGCAAACAAACCAAGAGAAATGATTTTAAACGAATTACAAGCTAAAGGTGTTGAAGTTATTTCTGTAGGAAAAATTAACGACATTTTCGTAGGACAAGGTATCACAAAACACTACCCAAGTGGTTCAGATGCTAAAGGTCTTGACATTACAATCGAATTAGCAGAACAAGATGGAGAAAACCAATTTATCTTCACAAACTTAGTTCAATTCGACTCACACTACGGACACAGAAGAGATGTTCACGGATATGCACAAAACATTTCTGATTTAGACGTTAAACTTGGTAAATTAATCAACGCAATGCGTGAAGATGACTTATTAATCATGACAAGTGACCACGGAAACGATCCATTATATCCAGGATTCAACCACACAAGAGAATTCTTACCAGCTACAATTTATTCAAAATCATTCAAATCACCTAGAGTATTACCTAACTTCACAGGTTTAGGAACACTTGGAAACATCGTAGCAAGAAACTTCGGTGCAGACATCATTACTGAAACAGGTGACGATGTATTTGAAGAATTAGTATAATTTAAAAGTATTTTATTTCACATCACAAATAATGCAAAGTGATGTGATATTTTTTATACTTTTGCTCCTATGTGGTTATAAAAAAGGGCATAACGGTAAATGTGGAACAAAATTTCCACAAAATGATATAATTACCATATGAATGAAACAAAGAAAAATAAGCAAATATCTTATAAAGATATTTCAACTATAGCTAACGTATCAATTTCAACAATTAGTAGATATTATAACGGGGGATATGTTTCTGCTAAAACTAAGCGTAAAATTGCTTCAGTCGTAAAAGAATATGAATACATTCCAAACCATGGTGCACGTATGATCAGAGGCAAAGATCATTCTATCTTTGTAATTGCACCTATCTTTGGAAGTAATATATATCAACACATTATTAATGGGGTTATAGCTGCTTGCTCTAGAAGCAACAAGAGAGTTATTACAACTTATACAAATCCTTCAACACAAGAATATATTGAAACTATTAAATATATTTTATCTTGAAGACCTACTTCATTAGTAATTTTTGTTCCTGAATACGACGAAGTTTTATTTGCATACTTAAAATCTATCGAAGGCATTGCTGTAGTTGTATACGGATACCAAATTGATGGTTTAAGTTGAATCGTTCCTAATGAAATCCAAGGTTTCTACGATGTTACATCAGATCTTTATAAACAATTACCTAAAGATGATAATAAGATTTTATTTTTAGAAGACAAGAAATTATTAAAACAACAAAAAGACAAGAGATATGAAGGATTTCTTCAAGCTTGTCAAGAATATGGAATTGAACACTCTAAGTACGAAATTAGTACAAGAAAACAAGAAAGTGAAATTAAGGATCTTGTTAAGTTTGCTAAAAAACACAATTTTTCAAACATTGTTTGTTCAACACACGACTCATTTATTTCGTTAATTGCTTTAGCAAATAATACATTTAGACTAACAGACATTGGATATCAATCAATTTATGATAATTTAAACGTTTACAAAAGCAAAATTTTTGTAGATTATCCATTAATCGGGTTAGAGATTGAAAAAATGATAGCTGATCAAAAAGAGACTAAAGATAAACAACAACGTGAAATTAGTTTAAAGCTTATTTCAGACTATAAAAAGAATTAAATAATATAAAAGATTTGAAAATGTGGTATATTCCACATTTTTTAGTTGTCACTTATAAAAATATATAATATAAGTGTCAAGATATTTGACAAAAAACAAGTAAAGGATTAGCATATGTTTAAAAGCAAAAAAAATACTGCACAAACAGTAAGCAGTGCTAATGCGACACCTAAACAAAAGTCGACAAAAGCATTAAGTTTATTAAGTCTTGTGCTTATGAATATTGTGGCTGTTGTTAGTCTTAGAGGATTACCTGCTGAGGCAGAATATGGACTTGGTTCAATATTCTACTACATATTTGCTGCAATCTTCTTCTTGATACCTGTAGCTATTGTGGCTGCAGAACTTGCCTCAACTTATACTCAAAAAGGTGGGGTATTTAGATGGGTAGGGGAAGCCTTTGGACCTAGACTTGCCTTCCTTTCTATGTTCTTGTTATGGTCAGAAGTTACGATCTGATTCCCTACAGCTCTAACTTTTGGGGCTGTGGCATTGGCTTATATAGCTCCTGACACTGCTATAGCAAAAACGATAGCAAGCAATAAGATATTTGTTCTTGTTATAGTTCTTGCTATTTATTGAATTGCAACTATTTTATCTTCATTTGGAACTAAAGTATTTGCTAAAGTTGCTAAATGAGGAGGTATAATTGGAACCATTATACCTGTATTAATCTTAATCGGATTTGGATTTGGATACATCATTGCTGGTAATCCATCTCAAACCACAATGGATCCTCATGATTTATTACCTGCATTTAAAGGATTTGACTCTTTAGTACTTGCTGCTAGTGTTTTCCTATTCTATGCTGGTATGGAAATGAATGCGATCCACGTAACAGAAATTAATAATCCTAAGAGAAATTATCCTATTGCGATTTTAATTTCTTCACTTGTTACTGTTCTTATCTTCGTCCTAGGGACATTAGCAATTTCATTTTTACTTCCTAAAGATGAAATCAACATAACACAAGGGTTATTAGTAACTTATATTAAAGCATTTGCTTGAGCTGGAGTTCCTTGATTAGGACCAGTACTTGCTATGATGCTTGCAATAGGGGTTCTTGCTGGAATTGTAACTTGAGTATCAGGACCAAGTTCAGGTATGCTTACAGTTGCAAAAGCAGGTTATTTACCTAGATGATTCCAAAAAACTAACAAAAATGGAATCCCAACTCATTTACTTCTTATACAAGGGCTACTTGTAACTGTTTTATCAGTATTATTCGTAGTATTGCCTTCAGTGCAAGCTGCTTACCAAATTTTAAGTCAACTTACCGTAATCCTATATTTAATAATGTATATATTAATGTTTGCGTCAGCGATATATCTACGTTATTCACAACCAAATCGACCTAGACCATATAAGATACCTGGCCCTAAAAACATAGGAATGTGAATCTTTGCAGGATTAGGACTTATTGGTTCAATGCTAGCTCTTATTGTAAGTTTTGCTCCACCAAACCAAATTGAAGTCGGAAGTCCTATTACATATGTCGCTATTTTAGTTATAGTTTCTGTTATCTTCTGTATTATTCCTTTTGTAATTTATGCCTTCAAAAAACCACACTGAGCAGATCCTAATTCTGATTTTGCTCCTTTCACTTGAGAAGTAGAAGGAACACACCCAGGATTAATTAATCACTCTTCAACAGATAGTGGTGATGTAGCTAAAGCATACTTTGAAAACAAAATAAATCACGAAATTAACGTCTTTAATAATGATGTTCAAAAGAAAATCAAAGAATTAGAAGAATACATTACAAAACGTGAAGCACATCTACTAGCACATCTTCAAAAAGATACTATTAGTTATCAAAGATCAGAAGACAAAATTATTAAAGAAATACAAAGACACAGTGATAAAACTTTACAAACAGTTTCTAAAGAGCACGATTCAATCGTTAAAATTTTGGATTTAAATAAAGATAATCCAAATACTAATGAAACTACACCACAGTCAAATACAACTCAAGGGACTAGTAATTAATATGTTAGATACAAAATTAATTTCTACTACACTTGAAGAATCTTATAAAAAACACAAAGATCTCAAGGAAGGTAAGAATGCTAGTTATATTCCTTATCTAGCAAAGGTACCTTCAGAACTATGTGGTGTTACTGTAGTGACTGTGGATGGCGATGTAATTAGTTTTGGTGATGATTCATATGGATTTGCTATTGAATCAATTTCTAAAGTTTGTACCCTAGCTCTAGCAATGGAAGAACATGGTGCTACTGCTGTTAGAGAAAAAATAGGAACAAGTCCTACAGGATTGCCTTTCAACTCTGTAATGGCTTTAGAATTACACAAAGATAAACCATTATCGCCTCTAGTAAATGCTGGAGCAATTGCAACAACTAGTTTAATTACTGCTAAGGATAAAGAAGATAGATGAAATAAAATTTTAGATATACAGCAAAGATTAATGTCTAAAGATGTTGTTTTATCTGATGAAGTAAATGAATCAGAACAAACAACTAATTTCCATAATCGTGCTATTTCATGACTTCTTTATTCTGCTGGTAATATGTATTCAGATCCTATGGAAGCTTGTGAAGTATACACAAGACAATGCTCTACACTTGTAACAAGTAAGGATTTAGCAACTTTAGGAGCAACACTTGCAAATAAGGGAACTAACCCGATTACAAAAGAACAAGTTCTTTCACCACAAAATATTCCGCACATCTTAGCAGAAATGACGATGGAAGGGTTATATGATAAATCAGGTGAATTTGCCTATATGGTAGGATTGCCTGGAAAAAGTGGCGTTGGAGGAGGATTAATAGCTGTAGTACCTGGAAAATTAGCTATAGCTGTATTTAGTCCACCATTAGATCCTTACGGAAATAGTGTCCGTGGATTTAAGATTATCAAAGATTTCTGCCATAAAATGAAATTTAATTTATATACAAATGATTAAAGGAGTATAGCATGCCATTACACAAGGTTAAAAATAACTCAAATGACAGTATTTTTGGATCAAGATTAGCAGGCGTTGAATTACCTAAATACAAAATGCCTGAAAAAGAATCTGACCCAGACGTAGTGTTAGAAGTTGTTAAAGATGAACTTTTTCTTGATGGTAATGCAAGACAAAATTTAGCAACATTTTGTCAAACCTATGAAGAAAAACAAGTTCATGAATTAATGGATTTATCAATTAATAAAAACTTAATTGATAAAGATGAATATCCACAAACAGCAGAAATTGAACAACGTTGTGTATCAATTATTGCTGATTTATGGAATGCATCTACTAAAGAAGAACCTATAGGAACATCAGGAATTGGTTCTTCTGAAGCTTGTATGTTAGGAGGAATGGCTTTATTACAACGTTGAAAAGAAAAACGCATTGCTCAAGGAAAACCAATTGATAAGCCAAACTTAGTATGTGGACCAGTACAAGTGGTTTGAGAAAAATTCTGTCGCTACTGAGATATAGAAATTCGTCAAGTTCCAATGGAAGAAGATAGATTCTATATGGATGCAGAAAGTATGGTTAAATACATTGACGAAAACACTATTGGGGTAGTTTCTACATTTGGATTAACCTTCACAGGTGCATATGAACCAATTTTCGAACTTTCTGAAGCTTTAGATAAACTTCAAAAAGATACAGGATTAGATGTTGATATGCACATAGATGCTGCTAGTGGAGGATTCCTAGCACCATTTGTAGCACCTGAAATTGTTTGAGACTTTAGAGTTCCTAGAGTTAAATCAATATCAGCTTCAGGACATAAATTTGGTTTAGCACCTTTAGGAGCAGGTTGAGTTGTATGGAGAGATAAAAAATATCTTCCAGAAAAACTTATCTTCCACGTAAATTATTTAGGTGGAGATATGCCGGTATTCCAAATTAACTTCTCACGTCCTGCTGGTCAAATCATTTCTCAATACTACTTATTCTTAAGATTAGGAAAAGAAGGTTACAGAAAAATACACCAAAATTGCTATGACACAGCACAATACATCGCAAAAGAAATTGTAAATACAGGCTACTTTGAATTAATTAATGATGGCGATCCAAAACACGGAATACCAGCTACAACTTGAAGATTTAAGAAAGGTGTTGATCTAGGATTTAATCTTTATGACTTGGCTGATAAGTTAAGAGTTAGAGGATGACAAGTTCCTGCATATTCAATGCCTGCAAATGCTCAAGATGTAATAGTTCAAAGAGTGCTAGTTCGTCAAGGATTTAGTAGAGATATGGCTTCAATCTTAATCAACGATATTAAAAAAGCTATTGAAGAATTAAAAGTTCATAAACCAACAGTTTCACTAGATGAAAAATCAGGTGGATTCAAACATACATAGTTATTTAAAAAGTTCTGGCTAGATGCTGGAACTTTTTAATACTAAAAATAAGAATTAAAAAATAAAAAAATAAATAACGTCATTTTTTTCAAAACTAGTGTACAATATATTTAGCGTGGTCGCGTAGCTCAGCTGGATAGAGCACGAGCCTTCTAAGCTTGTGGTCGGAGGTTCGAATCCTCTCGTGATCGCCATTTTTTTATACCCTTTTTAAGGTATTTCATATTCAAAAAATCATTAAAATTATTTCTTTATATCTCATTTTTGCTGTATAACATTTTTTTATAAAAAATGTTATACTTTAACAAATTAAAAAAGGAGGTACAAGATGCTAAAAATGTTCAAAATTTTACCACGTAGAATTAAAGCTCAATTTGGTATTGGGATTTTTATTGTTATCATCAATGTTGCTTTAACAATGATGTTACCTATCTTGCTTTCTCAATTCCTTCCCTTGCTGATGTATAATCCAAATGAAGCTATTGCTGCAGGAAAAGAACCACAATTGCCTAAGCTTGAACTATTCCAATGAGTTGTGATGACGGGCGAATGAAAACAAGTTTTCACTACGCTAATTATCGCCTTTGTGTTAACACTGTTTTTTGCTGCTTCAACATCATTTGGATATGTCTTGATTATTATTTGAGCTGGTGAAAAAGCATCCAATTTCTATAGAAATACATTATTTAAAAAATATCAAAAATTAAGCTTAAAAGATATAGCACAATTAACAAATGAAAGTTTAATAACACGGATCAACGATGATGTTGCTGTGTTCTGAGACTTCTTAATTGGTGCTTCTATATCTTTAATTAAAGCTCCATTATATATAGTTGTTGGATTGATTTTTGCATTTTTAACAGATGTTCCACTAACATTTTCAATTATTGCAGTTATTCCACTTTTAATAGTAGTTATAACTTATATGTTTGTAAAAGTAAATCCTTTAATTAAGAAGAATAGAAAAAATCTTGACTGAATTACAAAAGAAGTTGATGAATCAATCAACGGAGCAAGATTTATAAAAGCAAATAACTTACAACAAAAACAATATGCTAAATTTAATAAAGCAAATACAACTTGATTAGGTACTGAAAAGAATATTTATAAATACTTCTCAATCGGTATGCCTGCATTCTTCGTTATTATCAATACCATTATTGTTATTATTTATGCAATAGGTAAAGATCGTTTATTTGATTTAAGTGCATCAAATTTACTTGCAACAGATGCTGGTCCTCAATTGATTGCTAAATTAAATGTGTTTATTGAATATGAGGTTCTTATAGCACAAGGTGTTATTATGTTTTCTCAATTCTTAGGTTCATTCTTTAGAGCTAAAATCTCTGCAGGAAGAATTGTTGAAGTACTTGATAAAACATATGATGATTTATATGTTGCTAATGGTCTAAAAATTTCCGATAGTAAAGATAATATCTCAAAAGACTACTCAATTGAATTTGTAAATGTAAATTATAAGTATTTTGAAACATCTCAAGACTACTCAATTCAAAATATTAACTTTAGAATTGAAGGTGGTCAAACTTTAGGAATTATAGGACCTACTGGTTCTGGTAAAAGTACAATAGCAAACCTCATTGTAAATAATATGAAATATACAGAAGGTAATGTTTTAATTAATGGTAAAGAAGTAAGAGATATTGATACAACTGATTTACATAATAATGTTGGTATTGTATATCAAGAAGCTCTTCTTTATTCAGGAACAGTGCTTTCTAATTTAACATTTGGTAAGGCTGATGCAACTGAAGCAGAAATTAATAAAGCACTTAAAGCATCTTGTTCAAATAACTTTATAATGACTTTCCCTGAAAGAATACAACATCCAGTTGTTCAAAGAGGAAAGAACCTAAGTGGTGGTCAAAAACAACGTTTATCAATTGCTCGTAGTTTAATTATCGATCCTAAAATTTTAATTTTAGATGATTCAACATCAGCGCTTGATAACATTACAACAAAAGCCTTAATCAAAAACATTAAAGAAGATTATGACTGTACTACAGTTATCATTTCACAAAAAATTAATTCAATTAAGCATGCTGACAAAATTCTTGTTATGGATAGAGGTCAAATTATTGCACAAGGAACTCATGATGAGTTAGTTGCAAATTGTCCATGATATAGAGATATTAATACAAATCAATTAGAACAATAGGAAGGAGGAGTTATGGATAATATTTATGATGGTCGTGAAATAAGTAAAGAACTTAATAAATACAAGAAAATGAAATCTGATGTTAATGTATTTCAAACATTCAAAACTCTTCTTTCTTATATAACAAAAGATAAAAAATCATTAACTATTGCTTTAATATTTAGTTTCGTTAACTCTGTATGTTATATCGTAGGAAGCTTTATGATAGGGCTAATAGTTCAATTGTTCTTCTCGCCTTATGTCGAAACTAAAAATGGACAACTAACGCATAATATAAATGATTTTAATAACACAACTTTTATCATTGCTTTAGTGGTACTTGCTTTATCATTCATCCTTTATGGTACATTCAGATATATGGAACAAAGAGTTTATATTAAACTTTGTTTTAATGCCGGGGCTAAATTACGTGGTGAATTAATGGGCAAATTATTCCGTTCACCTATCAGCTTCTATGATAAAAATAAAACAGGTAACTTAATATCAACATTAGTTGTAGATATTAATAACGTAGCTAACTCATTATTCCAAATGATGGTTCAAGCAGCTACAAGCACATTCAATATTTTAATTTCAATTGTAGTTATGTTTTTAGCTTCTTCAATGCTAACATTAATCGTTATACCTATATCACTTATAATGTTTGCATTAGTGTTCTTGCTTATTAAGAAATCACAACCATACTTCATTAGTGTGCAAAATGCTTTCGGATCATTAAATGCCTTTGTAGAAGAAATGCTTGTTAACACAAAAGTAACAAATTCATTTGACAGACAAGACTACATTTACTCACAATTAGAAGTTATTACAAAAAACATTAGAAATTCAGCTTATAAAGGGGATGTAATAGCTAAATCATTTGATACCCTTTATGGACTTATTTCAAACCTTATTATCTTAGCAATTTCAGCCATTGGTGCAGTATTCTACTTACAAAAAATAAACATTTGAAGTGCATTTGGATTTATGACTAATGAGGATGGTTCACCAACAGCCGGACTTATTATGTTATACATAATGCTTAATTGAAACTTTATGGGACCATTTCAAAGTATTCTTGCAAGTACCTTTAATGCTCAAGTCGGGGTTGCTTCAACATCTCGTATCTTTAAATTACTACAAGTACAAGTGCCAAGTAAAGAACACGAAGTTATTAAGATTGATAAAATCGTTGGAAAAGTTGAATTTAATGATGTCTACTTTAAATACAACCCTAAAGCTTTAGAATATCAACTTAAAGCTGCTACATTTACAGCACAACCTGGTCAAAAGATTGCTATAGTCGGACCTACAGGGGCTGGTAAAACAACTATTATCAGTTTACTTTCAAAATATTATGACTATGACAAAGGCTCAATCAAATTAGATGGAAATGAACTTAAACACATTGTTACATCTTCACTAAGAGATAATATGACCATTGTTCTTCAAGATTCATTCTTGTTTAATGAATCAATCTTAGATAACTTAAAAATGACTAATCCAAATGCTACTTTAGAAGAAGTGCAAGAAGCAGCAAAATTAACACATGCTCACCACTTTATTATGAATATGGCTAATGGATATGATACAGTTATAGAAAATAATGGAGCAAACCTTTCTCAAGGTCAAAAACAATTACTTTCACTTACAAGAGCTATTTTAAGTAATAAAAACCTTTTAATCCTTGATGAAGCAACATCTAATATCGATTCGAGTACTGAACAAATTGTTCAACAAGCTATGCTTAAATTGATGGAAAATAAAACTACATTTGTTATCGCACATAGATTAAGTACGATTAAAAATGCTGATGTAATTATTGTTGTTGATAACGGATTCATTATTGAACAAGGAACACATGAATCACTTCTTAAAAAACAAGGATTCTACTACAACTTATATAGCTCTCAATTCGATAAATAGGCAAGCACAAGTAAATGCTTGCTTTTTTGTTTGCTTTAAATAAGCAAATCAAAATATCAATAGCCTTATGCTATAGCGATATAAGTCACAACAGATTACAATAATAACTTCAGGTATCTTTAAATAAATATTGTAAAAGTTCTATAATTGTTCTGGAGATAATATGACATTAAATAAAAAACTTATTAGCAATTTTTTACTAGCTAACTACATATTTCTATTTATATCTCTAGCAATTTATTTACCTATATTTCTTAATGTAGTTGTAGGACAAAAAACAATGTCTGCAGTCGTAAATGCTAGTGGACAAGAAGTTCATGTAGTTAAATCAGCTGAATTTATTATTGATTACTTGCTATTTATTTTTGTGCTCTTTCTAAATTATTTATTTATACTTTATATTCTTTTAAGAAGCAAAAACTCAATCAAAGTAGCTTTATTACCATTCATCTTTAGAAAAGAGATCAAAATAAATGAATTTAGAACTAGTGGATTAAATCTAGCAATGCTAGTGCTTTCTTCATTTAGCTTACTTGCTGTAGGAGTGCATACTGGGTTCTTCTTTAAGGAATTTCTTTTTTCAGCAGGTAGTTTAGCGATGTTTATAGTTTATGTTTTTGCATTTGTATTTGTTCAAGCATATTTCTATGTTTCACTTTTAATAGATATTAATGTACGTAAAACTGCAAAACCTTTAGATATATAATTTTCAATACATATTTAGTGTGTATTGATTTTTTATTACTTAAATAATAGAAGAAAATAGCTAGCGCGCATATGTAAAAAAAATCAAAAAAAGTTTATTTAAAATCAATTTTATATTATAATAATAAAGCACAAGGCACCATAGCCAAATGGCCAAGGCATGAGTCTGCAAAACTTTGATTACGGGTTCGAATCCCGTTGGTGCCTCCATTAATGCGCCCGTAGCTCAACTGGACAGAGTGTTAGGTTACGGCCCTAAAGGTTGCGGGTTCGACTCCTGCCGGGCGCGCCAATGACTTGCTTTGTGTAAAAAAATAAAAAATTTATTTCCAAAGATTGTTATTCGTGCTATAATATTAACGCAAATAACAAATGCGAGTGTAGTTTAATGGCAGAACTTCAGCCTTCCAAGCTGACTATGAGGGTTCGATTCCCTTCACTCGCTCCATATCACTTTAGTGACCTAAACTCCTCAATGGAGTTTTTTCTTTATTTATGGTTATAAAAATAAAACTTTGATAAACTTTAATTATTAAAAAGAAACTATGCAAAGGAAGGAACAAATGAAGGGCGATTCAACTGTTTTAGGAATATTTATAGCATTTGTAGTCATTGCTGTATTATTGATTTTGTTTCTTACTATTGTTTTAGTGCGAAATGTTTATTTTAAGAAATCTAAAGCCTATATTGTAGACTTAAGAATAACTTTGCAAAGAGATCATACCAAGAATAAAGATTCAATTCAAAAGTGTGCGATACTTGCAAAAAATGAGAAAAAATTCGAACCAATATGCGATAGTTTAAAAAATACTAACTTAGATATAGGCAAGAAGAAAGATGTTATATTACAAAATATAGGTAACTTGCAAAGTGTAATTGATGAAAGAAGATTTTTCCAAGTTGCTAAAGTTAGAAAATCACTAAAAAAGCTATATGCAAGCTATAAAGAAAAATGCAATGCTTTTGATCATATTGCTGAAGAGTTTAATATAGATTGAAAATTAATTGATGATGTTTTTACTAATTATCTGGAAATAGTGGATTACTATAAAGATGTATTGAATAAGAATAAAATTATCACAAGCAATACTAATGCAATTTTAATCGATAAAGTGCAAAAGATGGCTAAAAGACTTAGTGAATTAGATAATTCTAAATATAAGGGTGAATTTTCAGTTGCTGATAAAAAAATTGATGATTTAAGGATAAGATTAAATGACTTAAATAATTTAATTGTATCAGCAAGCAAGATTGAATACTATATCTTTGAGTGCTTGCCTGAATACTTATCGAAAGCAATAAAAAAAGAAACTAACGATAAGCTACAAGTACATTATAAAAAGCTTAATGATCTCTTAGATGTGTTATCACAGAAATGATATACCTATGACACAGAGAAATTAGCTCAACAAATTAAGCTTATTTATAATGGGTATTGAACCATTTATAGTGCCTCAATTTTAAGTGGGAAAATCGAAAAATTCAACGAGTGCGTTAAAAAAGATTTAGCTAGATTGCTAGGATCTAGACAAAAGATTTACCTAGAAGTTTCTAAGTCTACTACAAAGTTAAATAAAGCTTTTAATAATGTGATGAGCAAGGTAGAAGTGATTAACACAAATAAAAATATTAGTTTTAGTGTAAAATACGTTAACGGCTACCTTAAAGCTTTAAAAGAATTTGATAGTGCTTATTTAAATTACAAATTAGAAACTTATCATATAAATGGTATGAAGCTTCAAAGAGAGCAAGATTTAGCGATTGCTGTTGAAACTTATTTTAGTGTAGTTGAAAACGAACATCTTACACAAAATGAAAAAGTTATTCAAGCTAAAAACGAATTAAAATCTCAATTTGAAAGTAATATCAAAAGATATAAAACTTGAGCAAAACATGAAACTATTTGAGATAGTTTCATCCATAATTTATCCTTATTAGTCCAAGACATAGCGATAAATGAAAAATACCATGAAATGTATGATGCAATTTGTTTAGAAGTCGCAAGTAACGAGAAATTCTTAATTAATTCTGAAAAAGTAAATGCATATAAAGAATTAATTAATCAAACTAGAATTCAAATACAACAAAACAATAACTATAAAGAGTCTTATCAAGCTGTAAAAAGATTCTTGATTAAGGAGAGATATGTACAGTAAAATTTTAATTAGATATGGTGAACTAGTTCTAAAGAAAAAGAACCGTAAAACCTTTATTAATACATTAGCAAACAACATCAAACATATTGTTGGTGAAGCACCACAAGTTGAATTTGATAGAATGTATTTAACTTACTCAGAGCACAATATGGAAAAATTAAACTATGTTTTTGGAATTAGTTCATTTTCTCCTGTTGCAGTTGTTGATAATGATATTGAGGTATTTAAATCAACAGCTTTAAAATTAGTTAAATCAGATGCTAAAACATTTAAAATTTCAGCAAGAAGAAATTACAAGAAATTTGAATATTCTTCAGATCAAATTAACCATATATTAGGTGGTGAAATTTTAAAAAATACAAACTTAAAAGTTGATGTACATAATCCTGATCAAACATTTTATGTTGAAGTTAGAAATGGTAGAACATATATGTTTTCAGAATACTATGATGGTCTTGGAGGCTTACCTGTAGGTGTTTCTGGAAAAGTCCTTCACTTTATTTCAGGAGGATTTGATTCACCTATTGCAGCTTTCAAAATGATGAAGCGTGGGATAAAGGTAGATTTCTTAACATTTATTACACCACCTCAAACAGATGAAAGAACTATTGAAAAGATAACTAACTTAGTAAAAGTTTTAAACCAATATCAAGTAACATCTAACTTATTAATTGCAAACTATGCAAACTTAATGAACTATATTTCTTTTGTTTCAAAAGAATCATACAAAATCACATTAATGCGTAGAAGTTTCTATCGTATTGCTGAAGCAATCTGTAACAAATACGGACAACTAGCAATTTCAAATGGTGATAATTTAGGGCAAGTAGCATCTCAAACTTTAGAATCTCTTTCAACCATAGGAAATGCAACAAATATGCAAATTTTACGTCCTTTACTTACTTATGATAAAAATGAGATCATCAATATTGCTAAACAAATAGGTACATATGATATTTCAATTATTCAAGCTAATGAAACTTGTGAATTATTTGCACCTAAAGAACCAGTTACAAAACCTAATGTTTCAGAAGCTGTGAAATTAGAAACTGAGTTAAATAGAATTTTTGAATTAGAAGAAGATTTAATTCAAAACAAAGTTGAAATTAAGAAAATTAAATTAAATGATTAGTATTCTAAAAAATATTTATATCACGCAATTTATTGTGTGATATATTTTTATGCCTTTATCATAGTGCTAAAAATTTCTTGGATTTAGGCTTATATAATTGATAAAAATGTGATATTGTTATAAAATTTATTTATAAATTTAATAACAATATGTTAAGGAGGAATATTTATGGCGAAAAGAGTAGTAATTGGAATGTCTGGAGGAGTTGATTCATCGGTAGCAGCTTATATTCTTAAACAACAAGGATACGATGTTGTTGGATTATTTATGCGTAATTGAGATAGCATTGTTAATAATGATATTTTAGGAAATGCTGATATTTCACAAGATGTTTGTCCTCAAGAAAAAGATTACCAAGATGCTCTAGCAGTAGCAAAAGCATTAGATATTCCTTTATTCCGTGTGGATTTTGTTAAAGAATATTGAGATAATGTTTTTGAGAATTTTATTGAAGAATATAGAAAAGGTAGAACACCTAATCCAGATATCTTATGTAACAAGTACATTAAATTTAATGCCTTCGCAAAATACGCTTTTAATGAATTAAAAGCTGATTACATTGCAATGGGGCATTATGCTAATGTCGAAAATGGTCATTTATATCGTGCAGCTGATCAAGATAAAGATCAAACATACTTTTTAGCTCAATTAACACACGAACAACTTGAAAAGGTTATTATGCCATTAGCTAAGCTAACTAAACCAAAAATTAGAGAGATAGCTAAAAAACTCGATTTAGTTACAGCAACTAAAAAAGATTCAACAGGAATTTGTTTTATTGGAGAAAGAAATTTTGGACAATTTCTACAAAACTACATCCCGGCTCAAGAAGGTGATATTGTAGATATCACTACAGGTAAAAAACTTGGAAGACATGTAGGATGCTTCTATTACACAATCGGGCAAAGAAAAGGACTTAATTTAGGTGGAATGAGCGAACCATATTATGTATGTGGACATGATGTAAAACAAAATATTTTATATGTTGCACCTAACTCAAGACCTGAATACTTAATATCAGATAGCTTGCTTGCAAGCAATCTAACACTAAATAATGAAGATTTTGATCCTAATAATTTATCTGCAAAATTTAGATATAGACAAAAAGATATTAAAGTTTCTGTAGAATTTCTACCAGATCGTAAAATCAAAGTGTTTTATCCAGAAACATCATCAGCAGTAACACCAGGCCAACAAGTTGTCCTTTATGATGGTGATAAATGCATTGGTGGAGCAATTATTGACGAAATATATATGAATAATATTAAGAAAGATTACATTTAAAAGAGGTTTTTATGAATTCAAAAGAAATTAGAGAAAAATGATTATCATTTTTTGAATCAAAAGGTCACTTTATAGTGCCTTCAAAAAGTTTAGTGCCACATAATGACCCTTCACTTTTATGAATCAATAGTGGGGTAGCTACTTTAAAAGACTATTTTGCAGGTAAAAAAGTCGCTCCAGCTAAAAGATTAACTAACTCACAAAAGGCTATTAGAACAAATGATATTGAAAATGTAGGCATTACAGCACGTCACCATACATTTTTTGAAATGCTTGGAAACTTCTCAATCGGAGATTACTTTAAAAAAGAAGCTATTGCCTTTGCAAGTGAATTTTTACTTGATGTGCTTAAACTAGATAAAGAAAAACTTTACTTTACATACTATTACGAAGATTTAGAAACTAAAAATGAATGAATGTCTCATGGCTTTGCTGAAGACCATATGATTCCAGGAAGTAAAGATACTAACTTTTGAGAAGTGGGTTCAGGACCTTGTGGACCTAATACAGAAATATTCTATGACAGAGGTGAAAAGTACGATGCTAGAGGAATTGAATTATTAAAAGAAGACCTTGAAAATGATCGTTATATCGAAATTTGAAACATTGTATTTTCAACATATAACTCAAATGGTGAAGGTGAATATACTGAATTAAAACAAAAGAATATCGATACTGGTGCTGGACTTGAAAGAATTGTTTCAATTATGCAAGATGCTCCAACTAACTTTGATACAGATTTATTCTTACCTATTATTCATGAAATTGAAAAATTTACTGAATTTAGATACGATGTTAATAACTACTTCACAAAAGAACCTGAACAAATGTTTGTAAACTCATGTTTTAAAGTTATTGCTGATCATATGCGTACAGTTACTAATGCGATTGCTGATGGTGCAAAACCTTCAAATGTTGGTAGAGGTTACATTTTAAGAAGATTGATAAGAAGAAGTGTTTATAAAGCAATGCAACTTAAAATTTATGAACCATTTCTTTATAAATTAGTTGATGTAGTTAAAGCTACTTTACCTTTTGAATATGATGTTGATCCTATTAAACAAATAATTAAAGATGAAGAACTAACATTCTCGCGTACCATTGAAAATGGTAAAAACTTATTAAATAATTATCTAAATGATGATGTTGTTATTTTCCCTGGGGATGTTGCTTTTAAATTATTTGAAACATATGGTTTCCCTGTAGAATTAACAGCTGAAATTTTAGAGCAAAAGAACATTAAAATAGACTATGAAGGTTATGAAAAAGCTAAAAAAGAACATGCAGATGCTTCTAGAAATGCTAAATTATCTGGAATGGATAAAGTTATCAACTCACTTACAATTTTAAAATCTAAAGTTGATAAGTTTGTAGGATATGAAACAACTCACAATGTAAGTGAAATCTTATATTTATTAGATACAGAAAAAGAAGTTGATAATGAAAATGGTGTTGCTTATGTTGTTCTAAAAGAAACTCCATTTTACGCTACTAGTGGTGGACAAAAACACGATCGTGGTTACATGCAACAAGGAAATGAAAAAATCTTAATCCTAGATGTATTTAAAGATAAATTTGGAAACCATATACATAAAGTAGAAGGCAAAATTTCTAAAAATCTTCCAGTAGAATGTTTTGTTGATGAAACAATTCGTTTAGGACTTGAAAGAAACCACTCAGGAACACACTTAATGTTCTGCGCTTTAAGAAATGTATTAGGAAACCAAATCAAACAACTTGGGTCAGATAACAACGAAGAACGTTTAACATTCGACTTACCTGCAGATAGTAAACCTACTGATGAACAAATTAAAGCTGTTGAAAAACTTGTACGTAGTTATATTGCTAAAGATGCAAAACGTGATTATTTAAATATGACTACAGAACAAGCTAAAGAAATTGGTGCAATTATGACATTAGAGGAATCTGAATATATGAATCCTTTAAATGTTCGTATTGTTAAATTTGATGGAATTACAGCTGATTTATGTGGTGGAACTCACTTATCTAATACTGCTAAACTAGAAAACTTCAAAATCACAAATGTTGATAAAAAAGCTGCTGGAGTTTATAGAATTAGAGCTATTTCTTCAAACGCATTAGTAAACGAGTACTTAGAAGAAGAAATGAATAAATGACTTTCTGAAGTAGAAAAAATGCTTGAAAAGAATGTTAAATTAAATAAAGATTACACTTATGAATTAAATATTCCTGAAGATAAAGAAGAAGCAATTGAATACTTACAAAATACTTTAGAAGTACTTAAAGAAGACAATAAGAAAATTCAAAAAGAACTTGCAAGTAATTTTGAATTCGACTATGACAATATCGAATTAATCGAAATTAAAGGACATAAAGTTTATGTAAATCAAGATGTTGATAAAGCAAATATAAAAACAGTTGCTTCAACTTTAAGAGAAAAACATAGTGATATTTTAGTAGTGCTTACATCTTCAGATGCAAATCCAATGCTTGTGGTTGCTTCTAAAACATATAATTCAAATGCAATTGCTCAACAATTATTTAAAAAATTAAATGGTCGTGGTGGAGGAAATGCTATTTTATCAATGGGTAAAGTTGCTGATACAAACGACTTATTAGCCTACATGCAAGAAGAATTAGTATGAGAAAATTAGGATTAGACTTAGGGATCAAAAGCTGTGGATTTGCAGTGACAGACGAAAGTGAAATAATTGCTAGTGGACTAGAAAACTTTATGTTTCCTGAAAATGACTTCGAGCAAGCTTTAAACAGAGTTGAATACTGATTAAGTCAATATAAAAATAAAATAGATGGTATAGTGCTTGGTTATCCATTAAAAATAAGTGGTGATAAAAGTGAACGTACCTATATGGTAGAAGAATTTAAAGAAAAATTAATAACTAGATTTAATCTTCCTGTGCTTCTGGTTAATGAACAATACTCTACAAAAAGAGCTAATGAAGCAATGATGGCTGCAGGATTAACACAACAAAAACGTAAAGCTAAAAAAGATCAATTAGCTGCCTTAATCATTTTGCAAGATTATTTAGAATACTACAGAAACAAGTGAGGTAAATAATGAATATGTCCTATGAAGCTAAACTAGGTTTAGGCATTTCGGCAGTTGTTATAGCTGTACTTGGAATCGCTTTCTACATAGTTATGCAAGTGCTAGCTAAAAAAATGCGTAATAAAGTACTTAAAAAATCACAAGATGAAGCCATGATTCAAATTCAAGCATTGAGAAATGATATTGGTGAATTGCCTTATGAACTTAAAGATTATTTAAAATCTAATGCTAATGATATTGACATTGAAGGCATTATTAATACTATTTTTAGAAATGATTACAAGAATGTTGTAATTGTTAATGAAAAAGATTTATTTCCTATAGCAGCTATTGCAGGAAAAGTTAGTGCTCAAACTTATGTATATGCAAAAGAAGTAGATTATTCAAAATTAGAAGACTTAAGATTAAAATTTCCAGATCACTTCCCTAACGAAATCAAAGTTTATGATAATGAAGAAGTAGATTGTCTAATTGTTATGAATGCTAAAGGCGATATAAATGATATTTATGATGCATTCATTAAGAAACTTAAAAAAGGAATGGTACTCATTTCATTCAGCAATCCAAAAAGCGAAATTAAAAGAATGATTTCTTATTTAAAAATGACTGATATACCTTATGAAATCTCATATATTAGTTCAAAATATCTATTTATAGTTAAAAAATAATAGGGTAAAATATAATAAATTAGAAAGAGGATGTTATGCAAAATACAGAACAACAAGGAAAAGTATATTTATCACAAGAAACATTAGATAAATACAAAAAAGAATACGAACATTTAATTAATGTAGAAAGACCAGCTGTACAAGCTGCCTTAAAAGAAGCTAGAGCCCAAGGTGACTTGTCGGAAAACGCTGAATATGATGCAGCTAGAGATAAACAAGGAGCTATTGAAGGTCGTATTTCTGAATTAGAACAAATTCTTGATAATGCAGTTCTAATTGAAGGAAATGAAAAAGCTCAAAGTCAAGAAGTTGTAACAATTGGTTCAACAGTAGAATTTACAGTTCTTGCTACAGGTGAAAAGAAATCAGTTACAATCATGGGTGTGCACGATGCAGATCCATTTGATGGAAAAATTTCAAACAAAAGTCCTCTTGCAGTAGCTATGCTAGGTCAAAAAGTTGGTGATATTGTTGAAGTTGACACAGCAACAAAATACAATGTTAAAATTGAAAATGTAGAATTTAGCGTATAGCTAAATTTTTTATTGCTTTAGCACCAAGAGCTAAAAGTTATAAGTTTGCATAAAATTTAGCTTTAATAACAACTTTTATCATAGTTTGCAAGCGATAAAACTAAATGTTGAAATTGTAAATTTTTTAAATATAATAATTCAATGGAAAATAGCAATAATAAAAGGTTAAATATAGAAACAATTGTATTTTTAGCACTATACCTAGCTCTTATAATTATTTTTACATTTGTGCCTTACACTGGATATATAACAATAGGAATAGTATCTATAACCACTATCCCATTAATAATATTAGTCGCATCAATTCATCTAGGATATATTGGAATATTGTGAACAACTTTTAACTTCGGATTATGATCTTTTTTAGGTTCAATTATCTTACAATTCCCCTTATTTAATTTAGTTTATATTTCCCTAGTACCTAGGGTTATTTTAGGAATATTATTATGTGGTATATATTACCTATTATTTAAAGTGTGAAAATTTAATTTTTGAAGTGTTGCTCTTTATGCCTTTAGTATCTTTATGTTAAACACTATGCTTGTATCAACTTCAGTAATAATTACAATTAAATATGTTGATTTAAATATAGGAAATGCTTATGCTTGATTTAGCTTAATTTGAATCAATATGGTTGTGGAATGAGCTGCATTAGAAGCAATTTCTATAGCTTTATTTCCATTTTTAAAATGGATAAGAACTACTACATTGGAACAAAAGTGAAAAGAATTAAAATACTAATTAAGTATTTTTAGTTTTTTATATTTACTTAATTAATTTCCTTTATAATAGAGCAAATAAAAATTGCTGAGCAATTTAGGGGGTGATATGTTAATGGGTATCTCTGGAATGATTAGTAGTGGAAAAAGCACGTTAACATCAAAATTATTAAGTTATTATCCAACTTCTTTATTATTAGAAGAATACTCTGAAAATGATGAAGTATTTACAACTATGCTTAATTGATTTTATGAAAAGAAACCTAATTTGGATTTATCTTTTCAAGCTTATGTCGTTGAAAATCATTTAGCAAATGTAGATAAAGCTATAGCTAAATTTAATAAGCTTAATCTTGATGCTAATAAAGACTATTTATTTTTAGATCGATTTAGTGCTGAACATTATGTTTTTGCACTTGTTAACCTCAAAAAATTATCTCCTAAAGTAATGAAAGCTTACGATGCCTTATTTAAGGCTTTAGTTAGCGAAAATGAGTTACCTGAATTTGCCATCTTTTTAGATGTAAGCTACGAAAATTTTGAAAAGAGACTTTTTGCTCGTGGAAGAAAAGTTGAAATTGATAATTATGAAGCTAATAAAGCTTATTTCAAAGAGTTACACAAGGTATACAAAGAAACTTTTATAAAAATAGCTAATAACTACAACATTAAGTATGCAATTATTGATACAAATAATTTAACAGAAGATGAAGTTTTTGCTCAAGCAATTAATCTAATCAAGGGGTATGCAAAACATGATTCCATTTTTTAATAAAAATAAACAAACAAAAATCCACCCAATGGTAAAAAAAGTTCTTTTTGATCAAACATATATTGAAAAGCACATTTTAGAATGTGCTCAATGAGTTAATAACGAATATAAAGATTCTAATGATTTAATTATTGTAGGATTGCTTAAAGGGTCTATTCCATTTTTAGCACAGTTAATCAAAAGTGTTGAAGTAGATCATAAATTAGATTTCATGACTGTAAGTACATATGCAGGCTCACATGCAAGTAGTGGAAGTGTAAAAATCATAATGGATTTAGCTAATGATATCGAAGGAAAAGATGTCTTAATTGTAGAAGATATTATTGATAGTGGTATAACTTTACAAAAAGTATGTTCAATGCTTAAAGAAAGACATCCACGTAGTTTAAAAGTACTTACATTAATGGATAAACCATATAATCGTAAGGTTGATTTTCAAGCTGATCATTATGGATTTATTGTACCTGATGAATTTTTAGTAGGATTTGGTCTTGACTATGATGAAAAATTAAGAAACTTGCCTTACATTGGCGTGTTCGATGAAAGTTTTATAGAAAAGAATGAATAAATAATAAGTTTAGAATTTAGAGCTTTATAATCTTTAAAAATGAGTTAAAAAAGTACTTTGGATTTAAAAATAAATTTAGATAAAATGCCTGGACGAAATTCTGGGTATTTTTTGATTTGTGATTAAAAAATAATGTTTTTATTGTGAATTAAAATTTAATTTAGTTGTCGATGTAAATTAAATTAGTAATTTAGTATGTATTTTGCCTAGAATAATTTACTAAATTTCCACATTTATAACTATTTCATTGTCTCAAAAGAAAAAATGTGGAAACTTTTTTTATTTCAAATAATTTCATTGTAATTATAAGATAATTTTTATATATCAAAAAATGAAAGGGATTATCAATGAAATATAAAAAAATTTTATTTAGTTTAGGTACTATTATAGGAGTATCAACAATATCAATACCAACTATTAGTGCAAACACTAATAAGGACTCAAAAAATTATGCCGGTGAATATTTTGAAAAAAATTTTGTAAACAATACTCAAGATGTTTTTGAAAAATATTGAAATAATTTAAATGTTAACTATTTAAAAAATGAAGTTCAAAATATTAAAGGCGTAAATGTAGGAATTATTGACGGAGATACAGTAGATCCATTTTTATTTATAAGAGATAAAGATGAAAAATTGTACACAATTACCAGTAAAAACACCATCAAAAAAAATGGTGATAATAAATTTTATTACGAACCAATTGAAGAAAAATTTAATTATACTGATTTAAAAAATTATAACCATAATGCAAGAAAGAGTCAGAGACATTCTACGACTATAGCTAATATATTAGCAGGAAAATATGGTGTTACTAGTAAATCTGATGTTTATTCAGCTAAAATTAATGATAAAGAATGAGAAAACGAAGCTCATTTTAATAAAATATTAGAATCATTTAGACAAAATAATGTAAAAATTATAAATATGAGTCTTGGTGATCGTTCTTATTTTAGAAGGTTTATATCTATTCATTTTAGTTCATTTTCAGAATCACTATTTAAATTTTATAGAAAACAAACACATTTTCAAGGAAGAATATCATTCGACACAATTCGAGATTTTTATAAAAGCGACGAAAATAAAATTTCATTTATGAAAGACTTAGATCTCAAGTTTGAAAACGAGGATGATTTAATAACAAAAATATATTTTAATATGATTTTTTCATATATAGACAATAAATCAAGCAAGAATTTAAATATAGTAAATCAAATGTGACGTGACTTTTTCGGTTATGATAGAAAAATTTCAGAATATGTAGCTGGAGATTTAACACGATTACTAGAAAATGAAGGTGAAAAAGAATTAGTTAAAAAAGAATACAAAACATATGCAAAAAAATTTCTTAATAAATTTGAACAAATATTTTTAAAAAAGTATTTATGAGCATCAGTTTATGAACAAAAGTTTAGCGAATTTTCTTGACAAAAATTACAAGCATTAATTAAAGATGATGCTGAGAAAAAAGTATATTATGGTGATTTCAAATCAAAACTAATTGATGAATATTCAAGAAATTATGGAATGAAATTTGTTATATCAGCAGGAAATGATGAAGAAGATTTATTTTTATTGAGATTAATAAATAAAGAAAACAAATCAAATTCATTACAAGATTATTATCCTATTAATTATTATAATCTAGACTCAATCCAAATAAACAAAAGCGCTAAAAATGCTATTTATGTTGGTTCAACAGATACACTCGGTAATCATTCTATATTTTCTACACAAGGTGATTATGATAGAGATGATTATCCGTTCGTATCATCATACGGTGAAATGAAATTTGATGAGCTAAAAATTAATCCAGAATATTTTAAAAATCCATATGTAGCTAGTTTATTTAGCTGAATTGTAGGAACAAGCTATGCAGCTCCAAGTATAGCTGGAGGAATAGCACTCATAGAAACGAAATTAAACAATCAAAATAAAAATTTGACAATTTCAGAGATTAAGTCAGCATTGATGTCTTCTTCAAAGTACAAAGCTTGAAATGATGATTATTTTAATTTTAAATCTGATTGAATGAATTCCAATGATGCTGAAGGTTATTTATTGCATAAAGCAAACTCGCATGTCATTTTAGGTTACGGGACACCTGATTTTAAGATTTTATCTCAATATTTTGATAATTCAAAAACACTATTTTTAAATGGTACAAATACATATAAGCTTAATTTTAGTAGTGAAAATTCAAAAAGTCTATTTAAATTAAAATTTGATGAAAATCTAATTAAGGAAATCCAATCATCGGTAAATGCTGATGAAGATATTGAAATAAACATTGGTAGTGTCAAAATAAAAGACAAAGTAGAAAATGGTATTTCATATAGATTATCCTTATCATGAGAAAATCCGATGATTAAGAAAATAATGGATGAAATTAGTCAATTATTTTCACAAGACAAATATAAAACGAGCGAAGAATCATTGATTGAAAATGCATTTGAGGATATAATGGATCTAATAGATTTAGATACAAATTATAGTGATGGGTATAATGAATGAAATCCATTAACATTACATTCTAATGGAAAAAATACAAGTAGCGAGATGATATTACTCAACAGGAATACAATATTCACTGATGTGAAGTCTGAATACAATTTTGATTTAGTTATTAAATTTAAAGCTTCTAGTCTACCAAATCAATTTAATGAATTGTCCGCTAAAGATTATTTAAAATTCAAGGAGTTGAGATCGGAATTTTTAAGATTATTATTATCAAATCTTGATTTAACATTAGCTATAGGAAGAAACCATGAAATATAAAATAGTAAAATTTATTCCATTAACAACAATTGCTTTACCAATTTCGCTTGTTGTATCATGCAACAATACTACATCTTCGAATGATAAAATAAATGAGCTTATAACTAATACTGGAAAACAAATAGATGATTTTAATCTAAATGTTTATAAACATCTATTAAATCAAACTAATTTAGCAAAATCTAATAGTGAAATAAGCAAAACAATAGAAAAAGTAAATAAATTTAATGATGAGCTAGAAAAGTTTTCAATAGAGATAAAAAAATCCGAACCGAATATTTCTATCTTGACATCTTCATTAAATGAACTTAAAAACATAAACAATAGCCTGAATACAAAAGAACCAATATTAGAATTTAATAAAGAAGAAAACTTTAATCTTAGCAAAGAAAACTTTAATAAAGATAAACTATTATTCGTGATTAATGATAAATTGGTAAAAGATTTCAAACACTCACAAGATAATACCGGAGATGCCTTCTGATTACAAAAGTCATTAAGATTTGATGATCTATATAATAATAAGAGAAACTTTGAAAATAATTGACTTAATTATTTAAAAGGTGAATTTGGTACACAATTCCAAAAAGAATTTGAAAATCCCAATGTAAATTTAGATAAATTGATATTTGATAAATTAATGATTAACATACAAGCTTCTTATTTAATATTGCAGACTTTTAAGCTGGATAATAATCCAGATTATATAGATATAACTGAAGCCTTCTATCAATCTCTAGATGGAATATTGAAAGAAGATGGATATTATTTTAAGATACCTGCTACAGAATTACTAACAAGATTAACACCAGAAGATTCGTATAAATATATTCCTTTACAAGAAAGAAGTTTAGAATTAAAAAACTTCATCATAAATGGTATAAAAAATGAGAATAATCTCAATCTTATAGATGATAACTTTATTAAATTGATAATCCCACTAATAAGATACTATGCTTTAATATCAAAACCATACTATATAACTTCTAATAACACTAAAAATAAAGATCAAAATTTCGATAACGAAATTAAAAAATACAACCAAGCGTTCTTCGATAAACTAATTACTTCTTATGGTTTTAAAAACACGATTATTAATATTATTAATTATTTAATTAGTGAGTTGAAAATAATAAATTCTTCTTTATCCTTAAAAACACCTTTAATTGCCACATTTAATGTAAATTATAAACGTGACTTTGAGGCAAAAGAAAGAGAAAATCAAGTTTTAATGAGCAAAGAGTTATTAGATACATTAATTAAAAATCTAGAAAAGGATTTAGAAATATTAAGATAAATTCAATACATTTAAAACTATGACATAGGCAAAGAAGTTGGCATAAAAATTTATGCTAGCTTTTTTTCTCAAACTATCATATTGAAAAGTGCTAAAAAATTTTAATTGTATAATAACTTTTAAACCTATGGCATAAGTGTTCTCAATTTGAATTTATAAAAATCAAGAAAATATATCAAAAAATCTTTATTTAAATAAATATTCACCTAAAAATAGGCAGAAAATTCTGCTCTGCCGATGTGTTTAATTCTCTTGTTATGTAAAAAAGTCAGTATAATTTAAACATTATGAGTAATTTAAATAAATTTTTCGATTTAAAAACAACAGAAATGAGAATCGCTGAAAAATCTCTTAAAAAGATCAATCAGTTGGAATCTATTGTTGCGAAATTCTCTGATGAAGAGTTAAAAGAAAAAACACAGTTTTTTAAGGATTTATTAGCACACGGTTACACCTTGGATGATATAAGAAATGATGCTTTTGCCGTAGCTCGTGAAGCTACTAAAAGAGTTTTAGGCAAACGTCCTTACGATGTGCAAATTCTAGGTGGATTACTTCTAGATTTAGGATCTGTTGCTGAAATGAAAACTGGTGAAGGTAAAACCATTACATCAATTGCTCCAGTTTACCTAAATGCTCTTTTAGGAAAAGGAGCTATTGTTTCGACAGTTAACGAATACCTATCAGAACGGGATGCCTTGGAGATGGGTCAAGTATTTAACTTCCTAGGATTAAGCGTAGGAATTAATAAAGCACAAATGAATCCTTATGATAAGCGTAAAGCATATGCAGCTGATATTACTTATTCAGTACACTCAGAACTCGGATTTGACTATCTAAGAGATAATATGGTGAAGGATGGCAGTGAAAAAGTTCAACGTGGATTGCAATTCTGTTTAATCGATGAGGTTGATTCTATTTTGATTGACGAAGCGAAAACACCTTTAATTATTTCAGGTGGGGATGCAGAAGATACAACTTTATATTTTGCAGCTGACCAATTTGTTCGTACATTAAATAAAAATGATTATTTAATTGACGAAGAATCAAAAGCTGTAACTTTAACACATGCAGGGATTGAAAAAGCTAATAAGTTTTACCACACACCTAATTTTTATAATATTGAAAACTCTGAAACAGTTCATTTAGTGCAAAATGCATTAAGAGCTCACAAAATAATGCGTATTGATGTTGAGTATATTGTTCGTGAGGGAAAAATCGAATTAGTTGATGCTTTCACAGGTCGTATAATGGACGGACGTAGTTATTCAGAAGGACTTCAACAAGCTATCCAAGCTAAAGAAATGGTTGAAATTGAGCCAGAAACTAAAACGCTTGCAACAATTACATATCAAAACTTCTTTAGAATGTTTAAGAAGCTTTGTGGTATGACTGGAACTGGAAAAACTGAAGAACAAGAATTTATTGATATTTACAACATGAGAGTAAATGTTGTTCCAACAAATAAACCTATTGCAAGAGTTGATGAACCTGATGCAATTTTTGCTACTGCTGAAGATAAATGAAATGCTGTTGTTGAAAAAATTATTGAATTATACAAAAAAGGTCAACCTGTTTTAGTCGGAACTGCACAAATAGAAGACTCAGAAATTGTGCATAAAATGCTAATAAATAAAGGCATTCCTCATACAGTGCTTAATGCTAAGCAAAATGCTTCTGAAGCTGAAATTATTTCTCACGCAGGAGAAGTTGCTTCAGTAACAATCGCAACTAATATGGCTGGACGTGGAACTGACATTAAACCTTCTGCAGAAGCTTTAGAACGTGGTGGTTTGTATGTGCTAGGGACTGACAAAGCTGAATCTAGAAGAATTGATAATCAGCTTAGAGGACGTTCAGGACGTCAAGGAGATGTTGGGACAAGTAAATTCTTTGTTTCAATTGACGATCAATTAATGCAAAGATTCGCTAACTATGAAAGTTTTAAAGAAGCTTATGCAGATTCAAAAGGTAAAGAAGTAACTAATAAACAACTTCGTTTCGCATTTAATCATGCTCAAAAGAAAATCGAAGGATTCAACTATGACTC
This sequence comes from Mycoplasma tracheobuteonis, assembly GCF_054456995.1. Lineage (NCBI taxonomy): Bacteria > Bacillati > Mycoplasmatota > Mollicutes > Mycoplasmatales > Mycoplasmataceae > Mycoplasma > Mycoplasma tracheobuteonis. Next base: position 57,091 of record NZ_JBTKTG010000005.1, read on the forward strand.
ACGTAAGTCAGTTCTTAACTATGATGATGTTATTAGACAACAACGTGATTTAATTTATGCTCAAAGAGATTTAATTCTATATAGTAGAGATATTGTCTTTATTGTGCAAAGAATGATTGCTTCAGCTGCTAGAAGTATTGTTCGTAGAGGAGAATATAGATTACATAATAATACTTATAACTATGCAGCACTTGTAAAATTCTTAAACGAAAATATCGGAAGTTTAATCAAGTTCCATTTTGATTTAGGAGAAATTTCTAAAGTACATGAAAGCGATCTTCCTGAATATATCGCAAACATAGTGCTATCAGTATATGAAACATGACAAGAAAATGCTTTTGAGAATGCTAGTGAAGACGAGATTTTAGTATTGTTAAAAGAAACAATCCTACAAACATTAGATGAAAAATGACAAGCTCATATTAATAAGATGGACAAGTTGCGTTCAAATGTTAACTTAGTACAATATTCACAAAAGAACCCATATCAAATTTATACTGAAGAAGGAACTAAAGCCTTTGATGCGATGGTAGATGATATAGCGTATGGAGTATTACTTAGAATCTTCTCAAATAGAATAGGAATCAAATCAATCATTACTAAAGAAATGCGTGCAGATAAAGTATTCCAACAAATTCTTGGAGACTTCAATTTTGATCCATATCGTTCTATCGAAGAACAAGAACGTATATTAGTAGATATTTATAATTCAATCAAACGTCGTTTAGATGAAATTGAGCGCGAAAAAGCTCAAGAAGCAGCTCGCATGCAAGAAATTTTAGCTCAAGTAAAAGAAGATGAAAACGTCGTAAATGAACAGCCAAGTTTTTTAGAAGAATTGAGCAAAGAAAACACAAATAATCCTATAAATGAAGAAAATACAAAAAAGAATAATTTTGTAGCAAAAAAACACGAAAAAACATATAATTTAAATATGGAAAACTCAATAACAAGGGATAATCAACACAGAGTGTTACGTTCACACAATTTATATCCTGTAAGAAGATTCCCAAGTAGACCAAGAAAATTTATCATTCAATATGTTTCATTGCCCACATATGAAGAAATAGATTTAGAAGAAATGGAGAATAACATGAAAAGATGCCTTAGATGTTCTAGAAATTTTAGAAACTGTAAACACGTTAGACAATGAAAATTAACAGCTGAAGAATTTGAAGAGTTCAACAAAGTTCCAGTAATTGAAAATGTTGAAGAAGAAGTAATTATTGAAAAAATCAAACAAAAACAACCAGTTGTTATCGAAGAATTAGTTGTTGCTAAAAAATGTGATTGTTCACAAGATTGTCAATGTGATTCAGCAGAAGAATGTAAATGCAACTGTGTAGAAAACAAAGAATTAGTAGAAGCTGAAATGGAAGCTACAGAACAAATGGAAAATGTTGTTGAAGTAGTTGCTGCAGCAAACGATGATGACTTCGAAACAATGGAAACAAGAGAAGACAATGTTATGCAACCAGTTGGTGGAGCTTGCTGTGGTGGAAACTGTAAAGCAAACGAAAATGCTAACAAAATGGTTCGTCACGAAGATGAAAAGAAATCACAATGTGCAGTTAAAGCATACGAAGAAAAATTAAAAGAACTTGATGCTCAAAATATTGCAAAAAGAGTTGAAGAAATTGAAGAAGCTAGAGCTTTAGCAGGTGCTGAAGAACTTGTTGAAGAAATTCAAGAAGAATGTGCTTGCGAAAAAGAAGTAACAGCTCAAGCTGAAGAATGTGAATACTACACTTTAAATAATATTGCTAACGAATATGTTGATTACTTCGTTGAATTAAAAAATAGATTATAAGAATTATTCGCCTAAAAAATGGCGAATTTTTCATAAAAATTAAAAAGATGACATTCCACTAAAGTTAAAGTGGAGCTGTCATCTTTTTTGGTTCCCGTTGTAAAATTAGTGTGTAAAAATCAAAAGAAAGGAACCAATTTAATTATATGATAACTGCGAACAAAATGCA
>NZ_JBTKTG010000006.1:0-48034 GCF_054456995.1 Mycoplasma tracheobuteonis
AAAAAGATGACAGCTCCACTTTAACTTTAGTGGAATGTCATCTTTTTAATTTTTAAACATTCGGTCTATTACCAATTTGTAACTTTAAAATCTACTTCATAGTGCCTAAATTTATTAGCATCTTCTATATGCATCATAATATTAAGTTCGATATATAATTAAGCGCAATCCGTGCTTTTTTATTTACTTTTTAGCCTATAGCATAGCTACAAAAGCAAATAAAAAGTCAGCAACTTTTGTTGCTGGCTAATTAAGCATATACAACTATTATAAAAGCTATAGAGAGAATTAGATAGATAATAGATGCAAATACAAATGGGAATTTTGTTTTAGGGTGCGCTAAAGCATATTCCTCTTTCTTTTGCTTTTCTATTCTTTTCTTTTCTAAATAAATTCTTTTATCTTCATTAGGCATTTTCTTTAGTTGTTTTTGCTCTTTAGCATCAGATAGATTATCTATAGATAATCTTAATTTGCTAAGAGTTCTTTCTAGAAATCCTAATTTAAGTGCTATAGCAATAATTGAGATAAAGAATGTCACAAATGCTGGCACTGAAAATGCATCTATAGCTTTATTGTGATTTCATTGATCTTTATTTATTATGTAATAGGGAATTACAATAGCAAAATAAAGAATTAAGAAAGCTAAATTTATAAGGTAGAAGCGCAAGCTTGAAAATTCACTTTTAAGTTTTAATCCTATTCTATAGGTAGTTTTATTCATCTTTAGTCTTCGCTAATCATTTTCCAACTTGTGAACTTGTTCCATAAACATAATGTAAATCATCTTCTACTTCATATTGCATAGCAATATTAGGGAACATTTGTTCATCAAGATATGAAAGTTCAAATTTAACATCTTGGAATTTTTCGTTAGCATTTGAAATTTTAGGAATAGCTTTAAATAAGTTTATTGTGTAAGGGTGAACTGGATTTGCGTAAATTGCTTCAGTTTTACCTGATTCAACAATTTTACCAAGGTGCATAATTTGCACTCTATCAGCTATATATTCAATCATAGAAAGGTCGTGAGCAATAAATACCATTCCAATGTTCTTTTTCTTACATAAATCTTTTAGAAGGTTTACAACTTGAGCTTGAATTGAAATATCAAGTGAAGCGATTGGTTCATCGGCTACAATTACTTTTGGTTCTGTGATTAAGGCACGAGCAATAACAATTCTTTGTCTTTGACCTCCTGAAAATTCATGAGGATAACGATAAGCGAATTGTTTTAGTAAACCTACATCTTCTAACGCTTTATAAATAATAGATTGTGTATATAGATCTGAAATACGTTTCATTCTTAATGGTTGACCTAGTGTTGTAATAAATTTACCTAGTTTACCCATCTTCTTGTATTTTTGATCTTTACGTGTAATACCCATTAATAAGTAAACACTATATAAGTTTTTATTTAGGTATTTGTATTCAATTTTGAATGAAGCAATACCATTAAGTCTATCTTCTACATTTGTTTTATATACTTTAAGGTCAATTTGACGTTGTAAATATTTCTTATATTCTTTAGAATTCTTTTTAGCTTTTGATAATGGTGCAATAACATCTTTAGCAAAGAATTTCATGAAGTTTTCATTATTTTGCATAAATTGTGCAAAAACTTTTTTATCTCTAGCACGTAGTTCTTTATCAACTTCACTTGCTTTAGCGATTTCTTCTTGTAATTTTAAAATTCTTTCACGATATGATACAACATATTTTTTAGCTTCTGTATCAAATAAAGCTTGAGCACGGGCTAATTCAGCTTTAGCTTGCATTCTGTTTTGGTAGTAATCTGGTGCATATTTAAAAGCTTCTTTAATCATTTTTCTTTGTGTTGATCTTTCAGCTTTTTTAGATGCTAAATATTTTGTTTTAAGTTCTTTTTCCAATTTAGTAGATTGTTGAATGTATGAACTTAAATCAAAGTCATATTCATTTTTTACAATCTTTTTAAGTTCTTTAATTGATTCTTTTTTACTTGTATTAATGTTTAATTTTTCAGCATAGAATTCTTGAGAATATTTTCTAAATTCATCAGACATTTTTAATAAATCTTCGAATGAAAGAAATTTAAGTTGCGAGTAATTTGCTTTAAGTTCCTTATATAAACGATGATTAATTAAATATAGCTTGTACTCATGGAAGAATAAATCTAAAAATGTTGTAGATAAAGCATCATTGTGGTGCATACGATATTCATTTTTAACTTCAGCAAGGAAGTTTTGAATAGATGTTTTTGAAATTTTAGCTGTATCTTTGTAATTAGTTTTATCTTCTTCATAAACTAATTTTTCGTCATTGTATTGATTTTTTAAATCATAGAATTTTTGAGTAAATCAAAATAGTTCTTTTTCATGTTTATATTTATTTCTAGCTTCTTCAAGTTCAACTTCATCAAAATCAATTTTCTTATTTCTGAAATCAGCTTGCTTGCTTTCGTATAAAGCAATAAGTTCTTCAATATTTTTATAAAGGTTATTAATTACAATTGAATTGATTTTAGTTCTTTCTTCTAAATAAGCAAAATATGAGTTGAACTGATCATCTAAATTATTTGCTATATCAAATGTAATTTCATTTCCTAATTTTTCTCATTTAGCAATAAATGGTTCATGTAATTTATTTGATATAAGAAGACTTTTTAGTTGATATTGTAAAGCATTTTCAATAAATGTAAATCTAAAGTTGCTTTTAACTTTATTTCAATCTGAACTGATATCTTTACGTTTATTCTTTATGATTCCATTTACAATAAGTGGTTCTTTTAAAATACTATAAATAGTATTTTGACCATTTAAAGAAGCCATAGGATCTTGGAAAATCATTTGAATATTCTTGTGCATAAACTTTTTACGTTTACGTGATATTCTTTTACCTGAAATGATTTTTCCATCTAAACGAACGAAACCATTATAGTCATCATATAGTCTTAAAAGTGAACGACCAATAGTTGTTTTACCTGATCCAGATTCACCAATAAGTCCTATAATTTCACCTTCTTTAACATCAAAAGAAACATTATCTACAGCTTTATTAACTGCATTTTTATTAACAAAATATTTCTTTAAATTAATTATTTCCAAAATTGTTTTTTTATTATTCATTAAATACCTTCTTAAAGCTGTCTAGTCTTGATTGTAATTCTTTTGATAATGTTACTTTAGGTGCATCTGGGTGTAATAACCAAGTTGCTGCATAATGGTTTTCTGATACTTCAAATAGTGGTGGTTCCTTTAAAAAGTCTATTTCCAAGGCATATTCGTTTCTTGGCGCAAAGGCATCACCTAATGGTAGATTATTCATATCTGGGGGAGTACCATTAATAGAATATAATCTATCTTCTTTGTTTTCGGGGATAGCTGAAATTAAAGCTCAAGTATAAGGGTGACGTGGGTCTGTAAAGATATCTTTCTTGCTTCCACGTTCTACGATTTTCCCTGCATACATTACATAAATGTAATCACAGAATTTAGCAACAACGGAAATGTTGTGACTAATAAGGATGATTGTAATTTGAAATTCTTGTCTAATTTGTTCAAATAGCGCTAGCACAGAGGCTTGAACAGTAGGATCTAAGGCAGTTGTTGGTTCATCAGCAATGATTAAACTAGGTTTAAGAGCAACTACCATAGTAATAACAACTCTTTGTTTCATCCCACCAGAAAGTGTGTGTGGATACATATTAAAGACTTGTTCAGCATTTCTAATACCGAATTGTTTTAGTAAATTAATTAAGTAATGTTTCTTTTCGATATTTTCCTTGCCTTTTCAATCTTCATTTTTGTTTAAGGCATCAAGAAGTTGTTTTCCAATTTTTCTTGTTGGATTAAGTGAAGTAAGAGGATCTTGAGGAATATATCCAATTTTGTGCCCTCTTATCTTTTCTCAGAAAGAATCTTTTTTGCTTTGCATTAAGTCAATTCCATCAATTTCCATTTTATCAGCTGTAGTAAAAGCATTATCATTAATATTTAATAATGATTTAGAAGTAACTGACTTACCTGAACCAGATTCACCTACAATACCGATAATTTCACCTTTATTAATTTCAAGATTAACACCACGAACGATAGTAATGAATTTATTACGTCTTAATTTAAATGAGACTTTTAAGTTTTCAACTGTTAACAGTCTTTCTTTTTGTTCCATAATATTTTCTCCTATCTTGTTTTAATAACTTTTGGATCAAGAGCATCGTGTACTCCTAAAGCCACAAAGTGAAGTGAAACTGAAATTAATAATAGAATCATAGCTGGTAGCACAAGAATAAAGGCATTATCTCCGGCTTGAGCAGCAGCACTTGAAAGAATTGAACCTAGGTTAGCTTGATCTGATTTGAAGAAACCAAGGAATGCAAGTGATGATACAGACATAATGATTCCTGGAATTGAGGCAACATAGCTTGTTGAGATTTTTCCAATAATTGCTGGAAGTGCATGTTTGTAAATTAATCTAGCTTTTGAAGCTCCAACTGATTTTGAAGCTGTAATGTATTCTTGATCTTTAACTGTAATAATAAACATTCTAGTGCTTCCTACAGATCCAACTCAACCAATGAATACTAAGGCGATACCTAGTGTTAGGTCTGTTGTACCGAATGTAGAAGCAAAGATTAATAATCAAATAAGTGTAGGAGGCGCCACAAAGATATCAATTAGACGCATGATAACTGTATCAATTCATGATCCTACATGGAATCCTAAGTAAGCTCCAATTGCTACACCTATAACTGTTTGAATAGTTGCTACAATGATAGCTAATCTAATAGCTTGTCAAGTTCCAACTCATGATAAGGTTCAAATATCGATACCATCTTTATTTGTTCCTAAATATGTTGATAAGTTTAACTGAGGGTTGATAGCTATAATTTTATCAATCATAGCATTAACTTGATCTACTGGTGCATTTTTAGCAAGTCCTGAATTTTCAAGAGCAATTGCAATATTACGCGCTTTTAAGAAGGCATAAGCATCTACATTAACGCTTTGCATGTCTTCATTAATTTGCACTATTTTAACTGCGTTAGCAGGGTTATCTACGCCAAAGAACATGAATCTATTTCATAAGACACCACCAAAATAATCCTTATTCGCTCATTCTCTTGTAATTTTGTCAAAGTTAGGAATGTTTTCTGATGAATATCAAGGTGAAAACATTGGTGGTAAGTTTTGTACATCTGGAGAAGAAGTTTGTAAAACTTTACCATCAGGAAGGTAAATTGGCACTGTCCGAGATATCGGCTCAGTTGAAGAATATTGTGCTACAGCAGTAACTACAATAGACATAACTAAAATTGCAATAAAGACAATTAAGGCAACAACAGAAACTCAACTTGTGAAGAAACGCTTAAAGATTTCTACTAATAACTTTTTAGGTTTACCTGCAATATTATTTAATAATGATTCTTCTTTAGGAGCAAATTGTTTAACACTACTTCTAAGTTGATTTAAAGATAAATTATATTTTTTCTCAAATTCTTTAGCATTCATTAGAATTTTGCTCCTTTCGATGTAATTTCATTCATTTTAAATTGTTTGTTTCTATCTCTTCATGCAAAATAGAATTTTGTGTAACTATATGGAGAAGCTGCTGTATATTTAATTCTTGGATCTAAAATAGCAAATGATACGTCAACAACTATAGTTGTTAATAAGCTTAATAATGTGAAGAATACTGTAGAGAACATAATAATGTTAATTTCACCTCTTGGGAAGGCTTGAGCAATAACTTGTGATGTTCCGGGTACATTTCAGTATGTTTCGATAACAATCCCACCACTAAGAAGTCCAATATATGACGGAATTAAGATAGCTGCTAATGGGATTGAAATGTTTCTTAAAACATATTTGAAGAAAATTTCTCTCTTAGAAAGACCTTTAGATTTAGCGATTAAAATGTAATTTGAAGTAAGAACTGTAATAACTTGGTTACGTGTATATGTGATATATCCTGATAATGAACCTAGCACAATAATAGCGATAGGTGGTAATCAAGAAACAATCATTTTACCTACACCATAGGCTTCAACTTCTGTTTCATTGTTAAAGTTAATAAAGTGTGGTGGAATATTAGCTGAGAAAAGAATTGAAATTAAGATAGGCGCTATAACGAATGATGGAAGAGCAATAAAGATTAAAGCAAAGAAGTTGATTCCTGCATCAAATACTGTTCCTCTTTTGTAACCTGCGAAAATTCCTAGAGTAATTCCTAAAATAGCTGCAATTACAAAGGCTGGAAGTGTAATTATAATTGAGTATTTAAGGTATTTAAAGAAGTACTCTGAAATAGAAGATGTATTTGTTTGTTGGAAAATTGTTTCATCATAAGGCAATCCAAATGGGTTAGCATGATTTGTAAATAAATTTTGTATTCAATATCCGAAACGAATGAATGGGTTTAGTTTTATAGTCATTCATGTGTTCTTTACATCTTCATAATTTAAATTATTAGGAATTAAGTGATACTGTACGGATTTATCATACAGTTGGCGAAGTTGGTTAGCTATCGAAGTACCAGAAGAACTAGCCGAATTCTGTTCTTGCATAGCTTTTTGTGCAAATGGGTTATCTGAGAATTGTGCTACAAGTAAGTACACAACCATCGTGATAGCAATCAATGTTACGATTGCAAACCCAATACGCTTAAGTATATATTTTCACATAGTTTCCTTTCTATTTATTGTCTTCTTTTACTACTCTGTAGTTAGTTACATCATCAAATCCGTTATATGTCACAGGTATAATGTAGTTAGGGTTAGTAATTCTTTTAGCAAAAGGAGATTTTGAAGCTGTTAGGTAGAACATATCAGGGATAGCTCCAACTATATTCGAAATCTCTTGTGCTAAGTCTAAAAGATCTTTTTTAGTTATATCTTTAGTAGTTGTATATTCTAATCAGAATTTAGCGTTTAAGTCGCTTAATTTTGTAAAGTTTACTGCTTCATTTTCTTTTAAATCAACGAAAGCTTTTTCTCCGTTAGCTTGAGTTTCATATTTCTTCTTACCTAATCAAGAATCCATTTTATTTAATTCAGCTGTAGTTAAATTAGCTATATCTTCCATAGAAACTGAAAGCATTTGTGTAGGTTGTTGGATGTATTTTGCAAAAGCTTGTGTTGCTTTATATAACTGAGGATAAGCAATTTTTAATTTATCAGCATACTCTTGATTTACAAGTGCTGTAATCATTAGAACAGCTAAACCTGTTCTGCTAGCATATCCTGTTATTCCTGATCCTAGACCATCGTAGTCATATCCTCAAGAAGCTCTTGTAAATGGTGTTGTATCTTGTAATCAATAGCTAAATCATTCATCTCTTTTTTGAGCTTCAAACTCTACAACTCTGAAATCAAGTCTACTATCTAATCCATTTATTGCTGCTACATAGTCTTTATAACCTTGTTTTCTAGCTTGAGTAATGTTTGTATATGATCACATTATGTCCATAGAAACTTTAGTTCCAACAAGTTCTGGGTGTGCTTCATACACTTTATCAAGTAGAGCTTTCATTCTTTCCTTCATTTGTTCATAAACAATTGATTTTGAAGCATCTTGAGCTGTTACGTTTAAGTTTTGAGTATCTGAAGGTTTTAGGAATGTGGAATTAATCTTATCAAATACAACACGTTGACCTGTAGCTGAATCAACAACAAAGGTACCATTAATAATATCGTGATTTGGTCTTAAACTATTTGTGTCTAGAGATTTATCATCAACATCATCATTCGGTTTTAGGTTTGCATCTGGTGCAAATGCTGAAATTCAAGGATATGAAGGGTTATTTGGAGAAAGTTGATTTGCAAATGAAGCTCAAGAAATAGCAGATGAAATGATATTTCTAAATTCTCCCCCAATTCCTAGCGTTGTATAAGGGACAGTATTTTTAGCTGTTCCCTCCATTAATTCTTTAACAGAAGTTCCATACATTGTATATGCAAACGCATCACTCATATAGGCTTTTTTAGATGCTTGAGGCATAAATCTTCACATAAAGGCTTTTAGCAATGAATCTTTTGCTAATATTTGTTGATATGATAACCCGTATGCTTTAGGATCTTTTAAGGCAGCTTGTTTGTTATTTTTAGTTAAACTATCAAATGGATATTCAGCAATACCTCCAGATAAGTATTTATAGTAAGTTTGATTACTATATGTTTCTGGATCAATTGGTGATTGTTGATATGCAGTTGTTAATTTTAATAATGTTTGATTTGAACCAGTATAAGTTGTGTCAAAGTAATATGGATTTAGATATTGTGATAATGAGAAAGTTTCTGAATCATATGGTTTTGCATAGTATTTACCAGCAAATAATGTAGTTTGTGGATTAAATCCATATCAGTAAATACCACTTTCTCTTGCTTGACCTGAAGCAGATTTGACAGCTTTGACAATTGTGTTATATAATGTAGTATCATTTTTTGTCGCTAGCACTTGTGAGTAAATATCTTCAGTATTATTTAGTGTCATATCCTTAATATATGTTGAAGGAGCAGGCACAAAATCGTAGTTAATTGAGATAGTTTCTAGCAATTGCATAAAGTCTGTTTTTGCATTATCGTATTTTCCAATAACAAATAAATCATCCTTAACATCTTTATTTTCTGGGTTAGGAGCTTGAACAACAGTTTTATCCTTATCAAGCATTTGATCTCAGTTAACGTTATACATTTTGTATAAATATTGGTTAGGGAATTGAGCATCTGGAACAAATGCTTTATCAGGAGATATTAGTAATTTTCTAACTTCTTCATCAATATATTTGCTTCCACCATTTGAATTTCTATATTTTGTATCATTCATCATTGTTCTAACAATAGATGTATAGAAATCTTCTGAAATTATAGGATATTGAGTTCTTTGACCTTGAGCATTAACTCAGAATTGTCCCGGTCTAATTCTAAATGAGAATTTAACAACATTATTACCAGAAACTAAATCCATAAATTCTTTAGAGTTAATTGAACGAGGATTTGATGAAGTTCTTTTTACAACAGTATTTCTATAAGTTCCATCAGGGTTATCACCGACAGGTACTAAACCAGCATCATCACTATCGAAAACATGTATGTCATAGACTTTTTGACCTTTTTCATCCACTTTTCCATTATCAACATAAACATAAATAGCATCTGCTAATTCAAGTTTATATCTTTGAATTTCAGGTGAAAGAATTGCTTGAGTTTTTTTCTGTGTAACTCCATTTTCATCAATAATTGTTTCTTCAGTATTTTTAATTATTGGTCTACCTAAAGTTTCAAGTGAAACAAAACTTAGTGTAGTACTATCAATAGTTGAAGAAGCAACTCTTCCTCCATATGAAGCCGAGAAATCAGCTGGATATGATGAAAGAGAAAATGAAGAGTTAAATGATCTTTGGTAAACTCTGGTTTTAGCTATTTTATCACCCACTGGACTATTACTAAATGTGTAATCAGGACTAATAATCTTTTTAACTTGTTCTAATGATAAATATCCTTGAGTACCTTGTAATTTATCATTGTAAGTTTTGTCTAATGCATCCATTTGATAGATATAAATGTTTGTTTCAGCATCTTTTACTAAATCTGCATACTTTGTATATTTGTTGTATGCCTCTTGTAAATTAGCACTAAATTTAGCAATTTCTGCATCAGTTTCTTGTTTTTTAGCCACTAATTCATTATTCGCAATAACAAGTTTTGCATTAATAGCATTTATAGATTCATTAATCTTATTTTCGTCAGACTTTAGTTTATCTAATTCAGCTTGTCTACCTTGGCTATCATTAGCAAATGAAATTTTTAACATAGCAGCTTCAGCATATCCTAAAAATTTCTTTGCTTTTTCTAATTTTGCTTCAGCTGCAGCGATTTTGTTATTAATTTCTGTTACCTTAGTTGTTTGTCTTTCTGTAATGCGATTTTGAAGACTCTCAATTTTGGCTTTAAGCTTATCTTTTTCTTCACCATCAGGCAGAGCATTATATTTATCAGTTGTAGCTTTTAACTCTATTTCAATATTTTCGATAGCTATTTTATTTTGTTTAATTAAATCTTGTGCTCCTGATAATTCAGCTGTAGCTTTTTTAAATGAAACATTTATAGTATCGTATGTCACACCTTCTTCTGCACTTATTTCAGGGATTATAAATTTTTCTTTGCTTTCAAGGTTCTTTAAAAAGTTTTTAATTTCATCATTTAAAGAATTAGAAGGTAACTGTTGAATTTGTTCACTTAATTTTGGAAAAGATGTTTTTCCAGCAGCTAGTTGATAATACATTTCTTGAGCTTTTACAATTTGAAGATTATATTCATTGTTAAGGTTATTATTTTCTAAATCTTTTACTTTAACTGCATAAACTTCTAGCTCTTGTAGCAAGCTTGATTTTTTATTATTTAGCTCAGAATAAATATTCCATTGTTCTTTAGCTAATGTATCATTCTTTTTAACGATATCTTGATATTCAGCAAGTTGATTATCATTTTTAATATCGCTTGGTTTAATAGCTGCTGACGATTTTGTCGCACAACTAGAAGCAAGCATTACCGTTGCTGCTAAAGGTATGACGGAAATCGAAGATAATAATAAATATTTTCTTTTCATGCTTCCTCCTTATTTTTTAATTTTGAAAATCTTATTTCCAAGCTTAATTCATTGTTGAGTTAAGTCTTCTACATAATCAAATCCTAATTTATAGAATTCGTCACTTTCTAAATTAACACCAACATTTCTTAAAATTTCAATCGGATAATCGCTACATCCTGCTTTTAAGAAGTTATCAATGTAATTTTGCAATGCACTTGCACCTTCTTTTTGATATTTAGCAAAAAAGAAGTTTGCAACTAATTGCCCTATAGCATACTTGTAAACGTAAAATCCATAGTAGAAATGAGGTACATAAATTGCTTTTAGATTTTCTTTTGCATTGTATTTGTATGTTTTTTTCTTATCACTCTTATATTTTAAAGAATTTTTAAAGTATATATCAGATATTGTTTCATAACTTCCAGATGCATTTCCAGAAGCTATTGCATTATATAAGTCGTATTCATAATTTGCTCATTCAACTTGCGTTAGAACTGTACCAGCAAATCCTGAAATCATATTGCTTAGTATTTTAAATTTTAATTTATCATCATTTGATGTCTTTAGTAAGTAATCAAATAACATTAGTTCATTAAAGATTGAAGCTATTTCAGCTAAAAATATAGGATATTGTGAGTTTACTAATGGTTGATATTTAGAAGAAAAGTATGAATGCATTGAGTGTCCTAATTCGTGCGCTAGTGTTTCAATACTATCTAATCTACCATCAAAGTTCATTAGTATGTACTTTTTATCTATATCATATGTTCCACCGATACTATAAGCCCCACTACGCTTATTGTCTACAGGCATGAAGTCAATTCATCCTTGATTAAAGGCTTTTTCTACTTCAGCTATATATTCTTGACCAAAAGGCTTAATAGCATTAGCCACAATATCTTTAGCTTCTTCTACACTATATTCAGATTTTACATCTACTAATTCTCTAGCACCATCCCATTTTTGCATCATATCATGGAATTTAGCTTGGTAAAACTTTTTGTAGGCTTTCTTATATTTATTAAAAATTACACTTCTGTCTGAAACTTGATTAAATAATTTTTGAAGAATTGCATCACTAACCTTGTCGCTACTTGTTAGCATTGCAACAGCTGAATCATATTTTCTGATTTTTGCTTCTACTGTAATAGATTTAAATTGTTGATATAGTGTTTCTGCAAGAGATTGTCTATGTTGGTAGTAAGCATTTCAAAAATTATGATAAGCTTGTTTTCTTACTTCTTTGTTATCTGATTTAGAAAATGTCACTCTATTTGTTGGATTAAGTTTAACTTTCTTTTTATCAGATAAATTAATGTATCCATAATCAAGTTCGCTATTTGTTATGATTGAAAAAATGTTATGAGGATCTGGTTCTCCTAAAGAAGATTTAATGATATATTCCTCTACTTCGTCGCTAAGTTTGTGTGAATATTGTTCAATTAAGTCTTCAATTCCTCTTTTATATAAAACTAATCTTGGATCTTTCTTTCATTCCTTCATTTGTTCAATGTGTGCGAAGAAACGATTAGTTTCTGAACCATATTCCTCATCTAATTGTTGATTTAAGAATTCTCATTCCTGTATTAACTGCTTAAATTTAGGATCAACTATATTAATGTTATGGTTGTTTGATAAATAGTTATCAATTTTATAACTTATTATAGTTTGCTTTTCTGATTCGATTAAATCTTGTAAGTATGCATCTATGTTATCGTATTTAGTATCTTTATTTTTTATTCTGTTTTTATATATTTCTTTATATTGATCAATCCATTGTTCTAAAGTTTTACCTTGTAAAATATCTTCTAAATCCCAGCGATATTTTGATGGTACGTCTGAATATTTTCTGTATTGTTTAGCTGCCATATTTCTCCTTAATAAACATGAGAAAAAGAAAGTTTTGTAGGCTACAAACCTACAAAACCCTAAACAAAATTACTTTTATTATGGAATTTGTAAATCTATAGCACCAATGTTATTAAACAAAGAGTAGAAATCTTTTATGCTTTTCTACCAACAATCAGGTTGCCACCTTCAATGCTTCGGCTTTTATATCCTTTCAATATTTATCATCGCGTGCCCGCTAAAATATTTACTCTTATTAAAAGCTCCTCTATAGTTTATTCTTAGCAATAACAGATTTCTAGGTTGAATCTGTTATTAAATTTAGCCAAAAAACAGATACAACTAAAACACATTCATCATATTATGTCAGTGACGACGGATGAAGGTAATAATAATATTAGTTGTAATCACATTTCTTTCTTTTTTCATGCGTTTATTATAGCACACATGCAAATTATTAATAAAGAAAAATTAATTTGTTCCACATTTGTTCCACATTTTGACTTATATCCTTATAATATAGTCTTATTAAAATTTAATGAGCATTTCTATTTAAGCTTTTTTACAAAAATTTAGTGAAATTTTTATTTTTTTCTTACGTCTAAGTATTATTTTTTCCTTTAATGCTATGAAATAGAGATAAAGTTAAAATTAAAGCACTTATACTATATGGTAGAATAATGGGAGGGAAGGATGTTTATGAAAAAAATAAAAGTAAAAAAAGATAGTAAAGCTAGCTTTTGAGAAGTATTTCTTTTTATCTTAAAAGTTACTATTATTGGTTTTGGTGGTGGAAATGCACTAATGCCAGTAATCCAAAGAGAAGCAGTTATGAAGAAAAAATGACTAACTGAAGAAGAATTTGACGATATCGTGATTGTAACTAATATGTTGCCTGGAGCTTCAGTTATTCAAACTTTATCTTATATCGCTATTACATTACTTGGAAAAGTTAAGGGAACTATTTTAACATTACTTGCTATATTACCTCACGTATTATTAGCATTTGCATTCTTAGTAGTGCTAACAAAATATGTTCCTCAAGACTGACTTAAAATTATTTCAGTTGGTGTATTAGTAGCAATTATTGCTTTCTTAATTAACTTTGGGGTAAGATATGCAAAACAAGCACATAAAACTATGGCTACACCATTATGAATAGTTATCTTCTTATTTTCAGCAGGATATTCATTATTTATACCTGCACCATATAACTTACCTGTAGTTGCTATTGTGTTAGTTATAGCTGTTTATAGTATTTGATACCTAATAATGCGTAAAAAGGATAAGCCTATATCAGTTGAAAAACAAAAAGAAGAAAAATACAAGATTTGTGAAATATCTAAAGAACAATTAGAAGAAGCTGATATTGAAAATAACATTAATTGTTCTACAGAAGAAAATGAAGCTAAAACTAAGGAGGATAAATAATGCCTATTATTGGATTTTTAGTATGTATTCCATTAATTATATTTATATCTCTTTCAGTATTTGGTGGTGGGCAAGTTTTTATGCCTATCTTCCAATGATTATGAAATCTTATGCATTCTACATTTGGTGTAAAATCATTAGATGAAGAAGCTATTAATAGTATTTTTACAGTAGCTAATACCACTCCTGGAGTTGTATCTACTAAATTTGCTTTCTTTACAGGGTATGTAGTAGCAAATGGTGAATGATGAGGATATTTAGCTATGTTTGTTACTTATTTAGTATTCTGCCTACCAGCTATTGTCGTTATGGTTATTACCATGAAATATGTAAAGAAATTTAAAACAAATTCATATGTTGCAAATATGTTAATTGTTATGAAACCAATTGTTGCTGGTATTATGATATCACTAGCTATTTCTCTTCTAATATCTATATTAGTGCCTGAATATTACTTTAACTCATCAACTAAGGGATATACAGGAATAGCTGAACATAATTACTTTACAGGATATAAAAATATCTTATTAAAGATATATGTTCCAGTAGGGATTATAGGATCATATTTCTTAGCTAAAAAGAAAGTTTCATTATTTGTAATTATTGTTGTAAATATAATTATTTCAATCTTATTATTTGCTCCTTATGCGGGGTAAAGAAAAGTACACATTTAACATGTGTACTTTATTTTTTATCTTACTTGAAGTATGTAACATTTTTATAAAGATCATCAACAACATAACCAGAAGGTAATTGAGTTTCAAATGCATTATCTATATTATATGCTTCTTTAGCTGATTGCCCCATAAATGTAGGGAATGATGTATTGCTTTGGTATGATAAATAACTTTTGAAAACATCAAACATGTAGGCTTGATTTCCAGCCTTGAATTCAATTCAGTAAAAACTATTTGCAGCATATGATTCTAAATTATTGATTTCAGCTTTGATTTTTTCAATAGCTGAGGTATCATGTTTTTGTTCTAATGCTTTTAACTCTTCTTTTTTATTAGTGATTAAATTAGATATATCTTGAGATAAGTTTTGATTTGTACCTTTAATAATTTGAACATTGTAAAGTCCGTTAGCAAATAATGCTTGCGCATATAATGAAGCTAAAGAATATACAGTTGTTACAGATTCAGAAACATTTTTATATAAGATTTCAAACACAGCAGCAATATCTGACTTAATTAAATCATTATCTAAAAATCCACCAGTTATTTGTGATGATTTTATATCATCATTTCCTTTTAATAGTGTAATTTGTTCATTTAATTGTTGAGTATATGTTTCTAACTTTTTAATATCATCATCTGTTTTTTCTGCATTATTATTAATTTTTTGAATCTTATTGAATAATTCTATAGCAGGTTGTGATTTTGTTTTAATATCATTGATTAGTGTATCAAATTCACGAATTTCATCTTCATATGTTTGAACTTCTTCTCTTGCTTCAGCCTCAGTGGTTTCTATAACTTTTCCATCTAAAACATCTCTAAGTGTTTCTTTTGCTGATAATAAATTATTATAAGCTTTGTTTCTTGTTTCAAAGAATAATTGATATGTATGAGTTCAGAAATATAGATATGGGTTAGATAAGAAATTAATTTGTTCTTGTTGAGTTAAAATAGTTTTATCTGTGATAGGGTTATTTTTATCATCAACAACAGGATTGAAAACAGTGAATTTATCTGAAGATTGACCACTGCTTGGGTTTACTCCGTAAATTAAGTTTTCAGGTGCGAAACCAAGAGAAATACCATTTACCGGCAATGCACCAACATTGACTGCATAATTATTAAATCTAGTAGACATTTGTTTGAAAATATCTTTAAAGTATTTAATAGGATTTTTAGACACCTCACCAAAAGCAAGATTATCTAATGAACCAAAAAATGCTTTTTGGAATGATTGCATATTTTCAGTAGGAATTGCATTGTAGTATTTAATAATTTGTTGGAAATTAAACACAGCTGAATGTGTAGGTTCATCTCATTTTAATACATGATTGTCGCCTTTTTTATCTTTAGGATCATTCATGTTATCTATGTAAGCTGAATAATAAGGAGTATTTTTTAAGAAGTTTTCTACTACTTCTTTAACATCTTGTTCTGTTACGATTTGGTCTTTATAATGCACAGTGTCTAACCATGTGTATGAAAAAACATTTTTAAGATCATTAACAAGAACAGAAACTAATCTTTTTGCATCATTATCAACTTTATCTTCTCATTTTTGTTTTTCCTCATTAAAAAACTTAACAGGTTGACCATTTTCATCATAAACTATGAATTTTAAAGCAGTAAAAGTTGCTCTAGGCATGTAAGTTGCATCTATCAATCCTTGTAATGTTCTGAATCCGCTAGGGATATTTTCAACATCAGAATCATTTTTAGCAATCTTTTCGAAGTATTCTGCTAATGAAGCATTTAGCTTAGTAATTTTTTCTTTTATGTCGTTTTTTACATCTTCTGAAGGTAATTTGTTTATTTTACTTTCTTGAATAATTAATTGATTATTTTTATTATCTGCTGAATATAAATTATCAACAGTTACTTCATAATTTTTATTGTTTACTTTAACTATACTTTGTGGTTCTAAATAAAAGTTTGTGAATGTATATGTTAAAAACTTTGAATTAAATAAATCATTTTCAAATTGAACTAGGTTAGGTTTCTTAGTTGAAGCGATTCTATCTTTTACAATAAATCCATTATTATCTATGAATTTTTGAGCATAAACAACAGTTGGATTGTCGTTATACATACATGAAATAGCACTTAATGGAAGAGCTGATAAAGCACCAAAAGCACCTAAGAATAATGGTAATTTCTTGAATTTATTTTTCATATAATTAATAGAACATTTGCACGTAGTTTAATGATTTAATACCTGAATAAGCAATTATGCTACCCATTACAAATAATAAACATGCAAATGCTAAACCTCCTATTGAATATGCTTTAATATATTGATATGAATCAATGATTGTTTTATCTAAACCAACTTTTTCATTTAAATTTAGAATAGGTTGTATAGTTGAAATTAAGATAGATAGTCCAATAATTGCTATCAACGCAAGAACAGCAATAATGGTTCAAGTAATAACTTTACGTTTGTAATTTTTCATAAACTATCCTTTAATTGTAGAACCTTGTCTACTAATAGCAGCCATAATTCTCTTTCTAAAGATTAAGTAAACAATAAACATAGGTAAGATAACCATTAAGCTGGCTGCAAGTTTAACGTTTTGCATTACGTTTGCACCTGAGTCAGTGTCGTTTGGATCGATACCTGCTTTGAATAGTCATACAGATACAACATCAAGTTTTGCTGATGAAATTGTTGAAACGATTGATGGTCATAAGTATGAGTTTCATGAAGCAAGTGAAGTAAGAATAACGATTGTTAATGTTGTTGGAACTACCATTGGGAATGCAACTTTAAATAAGTATTTAATCCCTCCAGCTCCATCAACAAGTGAAACTTCTTTAATTCTACCAGGTATTGCTTCAAAAGCATTTTTATACATAACAGTGTTGAAAATACTTGCAGTGAATGGTAATGCAATAGCAAATAGGAATCCCATATATTGCACAGCCATATCTGTTTTAAGAACAACTAAATATTGTCCTGAAAGAAGAGCAACTTCAGGTAAAACTAGTAAGGCTAAGGCTAAGAATCATACTAAACCTTTTCCTCTTCAGTTTCTTAATGAGAATGCATAACCCATTAAGAAAGTAATAAATACTTTTAATGTAACTGATACTATAACATTAAGGAATGTTAGTAACATAGCTTGTCAATATCCTGAAGACATAGCTCTATCATATGTATTTGCTACAACTTCTTTTCATGATACAAGCTGTAAACCTCCAGAACCATTTTCACCAGCATAATATGTTATCCCTTCTTTAAATGAAGGTAACATTCTAAATTCTGACTTTAATGATGCTGCTTGCGAATCATCCATAAATGAAATAGAAATCATATAGAAGAATGGGAATAGAATAACTACTCCGAAGAATACTAAAAGTAATAGTTTAAGGCAGCTAATTGCTACAACTTTTGTAGCACTTTTTTCAGTAACTTGTGAAGAAACTCTTTCTTGGTTCTTACGAAGCTTTTTCTGCATTAAGCGCTTGCGTAGCTTTAACTTTAACTCAAACATTTCTTTCTCCTAAATTGTTTAATGATGTTTGCACCATAAAGAATCCACCTCTAACCATTGAAGAGAAAGTAACCCCTATGATGAATAATGAAATTGATGCTGCCCCAGCTAATTGGAAGTCTCCATTTTGTGTTTGTAAGTAAACATAAAGCATTAGAGAACCACCTCCTGCGTTAAATGCATTTACAGGTTTGTTTTCAAATAATGCAAGTGGGAAAACTTTTAATCCACCAATAATTCCTAATGTGATTAGGAAGTTAATTGTACTTTTAATTGATGGAAGTGTAATTGTGAAGAATTGTTTAAAACCATTTGTCCCGTCAATTGAAGCTGAACGATATAGGTTTTTATCCACACCAAGCATAGCTGTAGTAAAGATTAATATGTTGAATGCTAGACCATTTCAAATCCCGTTAACAATCATAGCAACTAAAGCATTGAATGTATAAGGATCTTGTGTTTCTAATCAAGCAACATGTGTACCTAACATTTTGTTTAATAAACCGTATGTACCAAATAATTGGATGAATGCTAAAGAAACAGCAACCCCATTAGTTACATAAGGCATGAAGAACACTGTTTGTCAGAAACCTTTTGCATACTTACGATATAGTTTAGCTATAACGGATGATATAACTAAAGAAATCATCATAACAAAAGGTAGCACAAACATACCATAAATAAATGAGTTTCTAACCCCAACAGCAAAACGTGGATCTGAGAATACTTTTACATAGTTATTTACAGTAAAATCTCCACTTTTTGTTTGAAATGAACTTATTATATTTAAGAACATTGGTGTAATTGTGAACATTAGTAAAAGAATTAAACCAGGTAATAATAACAACATTGGTTTTCAAAATGGTGTTCTTTCATCTAATATTGAGTGAGATAAAGTAGATTTTCTATTTGATTGTTTTTTAACAGATCAATTAAATAGAAAAGGGAATTTACTTTGAATTTTTGAATGTAATTTATTATCCAATAATTTCATAAGCAAGTCTTTCTTCGCTAGATGCATCAAAAATATGAAGTTTATTTAGTGGTACATCAAAGAAAATATCATCGCCAACAGAAAAGTCATAGTTATTGTCTAGTAAGAAGTTAACTCTTCCTGTACCTTCGACATCAACAACAAGTTTACTTTCTTTTCCGAAGTTTTCTTGCACAACTACTTTACCTTTGAATGAATATTTATCATCTTTATTTTTAATAATGAAGTCTTCTGAACGAACTCCAATATTTAATGTTAAATTATCTTTGTTATCTGATAATTTTATTTGAGGTAATTCAACACCAGCCATATTAATTTTTCCATCTTTTACTTCAGATGAGAATAATCCCATTTCAGGCATTCCAAGGAATCTAGCAACGAATTGGTTCTTTGGTTTATTATATAGTTGAAGTGGTGTACCCATTTGTTGCACTTTAGCCATAGACATACAGATAATAATATCAGAAATAGACATAGCTTCTTCTTGGTCGTGAGTTACGAATACAGTAGTAATTCCAAGTGATTGTTGAATTTCTCTGATTCATTGACGTGTTGAAATACGCAACTTAGCATCAAGGTTTGAAAGTGGTTCGTCCATTAATAATATTTCAGGTTTTTTAACAATTGCACGTGCGATAGATACACGTTGTTGTTGTCCCCCTGAAAGTCTTGTAGGTTTCTTTTGAAGAATGTGAACTATTTCAACACGAGAAGCTACTTCCATAACTTCATTATGAATAGCTTGTTTTAAACTAATATCATCTTTTGATAATTCTTTGATACGAGCTTTATCTTCTTCAGATAAGAAATCAGAACTTGGATTTCTCTTTTCTTCTCTTAATTTTTCAACTAAATTATATTTCGTAATTAATTCATTTGATAGGTTTTTAAAATGAGATCTAGCAATCATAGGTAATGTTTTAGCATCATGTACTAATTGCTTGTATTCTTCATTTGTTCTTAAAATGTTCTTAAATTCAGATTTTTCACTTAAGTATTTTTCTTTAGTTTCTGCCTTTAATACATCATATCTTGAAATAATTTCATCTTGTTTAGTTAAATATTTGTATCTTGTAAGAACTTTTAAAGCTTTTTCTTCAAGTTTTACAATTTTAATTCTGTCTTGTAATACAATGTTTTGGAAATCAACTAGAAGTAATTGACTTACGAAGTCTTGAATTTCTTTGATTCTTTCTTCTCTTTCATTTGCTTCTAATCTTTCATATTTAGTGAATTTTCTATCAACATTTTTTAAGATTTCTGCAGAAACTAATTCAGCAGGTAAAAGATTGTTAGCTTTATCACTTATAAATTTCTCTTTAATTGCATGAATTTTTTGTTTTGAATCTTTTTTAATTTTAGCATTTGTTTTAATAACATTCTTAGTTAATAAAGATATTTCAGAATCCTCATGAACTAATGTTATTTTATATTCTGTATGAGCTTTTTCGTATTTTTCAACTAATTTAGCATATAATTCAGCAACTTTATGATCTGCTTCTTCAGAAATTATCATTCAGTTGTTGAATGCTTTTCTTAATGAAGCTATTTCAGAAGCAGTTGCCCCTAGTTTTTCTAGGTAGACAATGCTTTTTTCATTACGAGCTTTTTCCTTCTTTAAATAGAATTTTCTTTGTCAGTCAGCATCGTTTTTTAATGGGAATGCAATATTTGCATAAACACTCATGTGTGGATATAGAGCATAGTTTTGGAAAACGAATCCAATCTTTCTCTTTTGAGGTGTGAAATCTGTAACATCTTTACCTTTGAATAAGATTTTTCCAGATGTAACCGTTAATAACCCAGCAATCGCATTAAGTGTTGTTGTTTTACCAGAACCAGATGGTCCAAGTAATGTAACAAGTTTACCTTCAGGAATTTGGAAACTTACATTATCAACCGCTAGTGTTTCACCAAAGTCAATGTTTAAATTCTTTAATTCAATAGCGGGAATTGAATCTTTATCAATATTTTCGATTTCAGAAACATATTTTTCAATTCGAGCTAATTGGTCAGCATTAACTTTTTCTTTATTTTCTTTCATTAATTTCCTTTCATTTTATAAATAGTACAATTATTTATTCAAAATATAATAATACTTATTATATTTTATTACAAAAATTGGATTTTCAGCATTATTTACTAGTTAGATTCGGTTTTTTCTTTGCTTTGTTCTTTATCATAAATTTTTTCAAATGGTTTGTATGAAGTATTTGGTTTTATTAAGTATATATAGTTTGAAACTTGGATAGGTTTTTCAAAATAATGGAAGAATCCACGGTGATTTTCAATAGCATCATGCATTGCAATAGCTAATTGAGGATAAATTTTTCCTTCATATGAATTTTTATCATTATCATAGTTATTTTCAGTAACTGTTTCTTTTGACATTGGCAATGTGAATCCTGCACGAACAACTTCAACGTTATATGAATATTGGTAATCAGGTCCAAAGAAAACATCTGCTGTTATTCTTCCACCACCTGTACCATCAAAACCTTCAATATAAGCTACACGAACATTTTGACCATATGTATCTCACAATTTCTTAGCAAAGTGAGTTGGCATTAATGCGAATGCATATTCAAAAGGTGCTGATTGAACGAACTTATCCTTTGCACCAACAGCTTTTTCAGGAGTATCAATTCCTAATAATCTGATTGTATAAGAATCAGATTGATTTACGCTTCCGATGTTATTTAAACCTTTCTTGTCTTCTGAAGCAGCTACATCAAATGTATCACCATCTTTTGTAAGTGTAATTTTTGCATCAAAATATGTATTAGGGTTCATTTTAGCTCAGTCAATGTTCATCTTCTTAAATGTTTGAGCATTTGGTTCTGTGTTATATGATTCTAAAATTGGGTCTATTGTTTTGTTTTGTTTATTTTCAACAACAACACTTAAGCCACCTTTAATAAAGGTATTTTCATTTATATAAGGTTTATAAGTAAAACTTGTTACTACGTCGATATTTGTTAATTTAAGAGCTGCATCTTGATTGCTTTGACCCTTAACTCCGAGCTTCATACCTGTAAGTCATTGATCGAACATTTGAGAAGCACTATCTAATACATATGTTATAGGAACATTTTTTCCATTAGAATTTTTAACAATAACTCTAAATTCTTTTGGGATTCCTCCAAAATTTTCAATATATGGAAGTAGATATTTGTACTGACTATCATTTTCTGTATAAGTTAAAGTAAAATCATTTTTTACTTTTTCAGCGATTTCAGCACCCAATTTTCTAAGATCATTTTCAAATTCCTCAGGTTCATCACCAAAAAGTAGATTTGCTGATTCGATTCTAGCTTCGTGGAAGTAATTATCAACAGTATCTTCTTCTTCGTATTCTATAACGAATGGATTTTTATTTTCGAAATTAACAATATATGTTGGAATATTGTTATCTTCTGAAGAAAAATGAATATTAGGTGTATTATTAAATGCATATTGTATAGGAACAACAACTGATGATTCTTCTGTAGATGTTTTTTGGCATGATACAGCCATCAATGGAATTGCTATTGCTGAAGTAGCAAAAGCTCCCACAGTTATTAATTTTTTGAATTTCATATATCTCCCTTTATTTTAAATATAAAAATATAATTTGTTAGTAACTAACAAATTATATTAACTAATAATTAGTTATTAGGTTTATTTGATTGTACGTTGTTTACGAATGATGTGAATGTTTGTGCACTTTCACCATTTGAAACAGTTTTTTGTAATCCATCTCATGCAGCTTCTATAGCAGCTCTATATTGGTCAGCTGTAGGTGAACCTGGTTCTTCATAAACAATATATTGAGATTTTGTTTCAGCGTCAACAGCTTTTTTGAATAAGTTGAAAGCAACTTTTAGATATGCATTTGTTCCCATAAATGATAAATTAGTTTGCTTTTCAAATCCATTATAAGGCATGATGTAGCTCATTGCATTTTGAATGTATTCTTTTGGTGTTCCTGGAATTGGAGAATCTTTAGAACCAATATTAAATTTGTCTTGTTTTTTATCGCTTTTAATTAATCAACTAATAAATGCTTTTGTTGCTCTATTGTCTTGTTGATTTGATTTAATACCAATGATTGATGGTCCTTGTGAGAAAATAACATTTTTGGTGTTAGCTGCTGTTCATTTTCCAGGAGTTTCTTTAGAAATTAATTCATCTTCTGATAAGAATTGAGTTGATTTATAAACTTTCATTGTATATCCAACTTTATCCATCATTGTTTGAAGGAAAGTATCACTTAACATAGCTGTAGCAACTTTTTTCCCTTGTTTATTTACTTCTTCACCAGGTGTTACAGTATTTTGGAATAATGCTAAAAGAGATTGTTTTCCATCAACATTAACAAGTTTTGTAACTATAGCACCTACTGATTCAAGTTTACCAATGAAAGCAGTATTGTATTTTTCATTATCTGATAATGGTAGAACTAATATTAATGATTTTGTAAAATCAACATTAGCTGTTGCGTTAACAAATGTATCTTGAACTTCTTTAGAAAGGAACATAAATGAATGTGAATCAGGTGAGAAGTTTTGATTATCTGTTGACATTAAATCTTTAATATTGTATGTGTAAATAGAGTTATTGTATGTACCAAATGTAAATAATCCCTTAACATTTTTACCTTTTTCACCAAAGTCCATTCTTTGAGAAACATCTAATGTAGGAGATTGAGTTTTTTTCATAACCATTATATATTGGCTGTTTTTTGCAATATTTTTGAAATTAGTGTTTTTTCCATCTTCAAACATGAATTCAGATACAAGTTTTTTGCCTTCGTATCTTCATGAGTATTCTGTTCTTTGCTTATCTGAAATAAAGTTGTGTTTGTAACCGGCTGTAGAACCAATTGAGAATGCAAATTTATGTTTTGATTGATCTCCTGAAGCGAATTGACCACCAGGGAATAACTTCATTCCTCCAGCTTGAACTGATTCAGAAACTTTATCATAAATAGCTTTTGATTTAACGTTTGCTTCTGAACCTGCTTGACCTAAAATATCATATGTAACTGTAACTTTTTTTGTTGTTGCATTTGTATCAACTGTTTGAATCATTTTAGAAACATTACCATCAAGTTCAGCAAATAATGATTGTTCATATAATGAAGTAATGCTATCTACACCAAAAATATGTAAATCTGATTGAGCACCATCTTTAGTGTTAGCAAAAAGTTTTTGTGCTGTTGTTGCAAAGTCAATTAACTCATCGTAATTCTTAAACATTGATGATTTTAAGTTTCCATATTTTGCCACAATTTCTTTTGCGTTTGAAACTGGTGCACCTCATAATGTTTTAACTTCTTCTAAGTCTTCTTTACCTTTTTCAGCTAATTCAGCTACAAAATCTTTCATTTCTTGATCATCATCAGCAATTGTAGAACCAAGATCCATAAATGTTTTAACAACATAGTTAAGTACAGGTGCGTTGATTGCTAAAACGTTTGTAGATTTGAACCCTGG
The DNA here is from genome assembly GCF_054456995.1 of Mycoplasma tracheobuteonis. Taxonomy (NCBI): domain Bacteria; kingdom Bacillati; phylum Mycoplasmatota; class Mollicutes; order Mycoplasmatales; family Mycoplasmataceae; genus Mycoplasma; species Mycoplasma tracheobuteonis. The sequence continues at coordinate 24,493 of NZ_JBTKTG010000006.1, forward strand.
TAAAATTCATGATGATGGTCTATCAATGTATTGTGTTTCTGCATTGATAATTGCATATTCTGTTGCAAAGTCTGTTAAATCTGTATTTAATTCTGCAAAACTTTTATCGTTAAAGCTTAATAACATATTGTATGAAGCTAAGTTTGAAGCAACTGGTGCATAGTTGAATACTATATCGTAGAATTGGCTCTTGTTTCCACTTTCTAAGTCCATTTTTACTTTTTGAGAACCAGCTCCATAACCAGAACCAATATTTCTTATACTAATTTCTTTAGCATATCTTGAAATATTATTTGTTGCTTTAAACCCAATTGAGTTTTTGTCTTCTGGGTGTTCTTTTTTGTATTTTTCTAATTCAGCTTTCATAGCTTTAACTTCGTTGTTATAAACTTCAGCTATTGTAGCTAATGCTTTACCTTGATATCCTGTTTCAGAGAATGTATGAGCAACAACGATTTGTGATCTTACGTTTTGTTCAAACCCTGGTTTAATAACTTGACTAGTAGGTTGTTTTACTGAGTTATTAGCACGTTCATATTCAGTTGATGTTTGGTTAATGAGTGTAATTTGTCCCATTTTCTTATCAACCATATATTCTGGTAGTTTTTCAACTGTAACTTTTTCTTGTGTTCCTGATGTACCATTATTACATGCTACTGTTAAACCTGCTGCTGATGCAACAGCAACTAATCCAGTACCCCCTAATAATAAGTTTTTTCATTTAAAATTCATAAATTTAAACTCCTTAATATAATATAAAAATATTATTTATTATGTTTTAAGAAATGTATATGAGCGATATAAATATTTTTGAATGAAGCTCGATTTACAATTTCTATAATTAATTATAGAGCATTTATTTTTTATATTATTTAAATAATTAATTTCCACATTTTGTTCCACATTTTCACATCAAAAACAAAAAACTCGCTAGCGATTATTTAGCGAGTTCTAATTCATAGACAGTTTGGACAGTTTTAGACATTTTTTTAATAGTTCCAAACTCTTTTTTAAATTCTTCTAATTGGTTAAACTCCTCGAATGATTGCTTAGAACTTCAACGTTCGATAACAAGCACTTTATCTTCGGCTTCTAAACCATATTCAAAAGAAAGATTTTCTTCTTTCATTCTTGTTTTTTTAGTTAAGATATATAAATAATCAATGAAACCTTTCATTTTTTCAGGGTTGATTATATATCTTGTGGCTTTTGCAAAAATCATATTATATGCTCCTAAATTAGTATTTAAGTTCACTAACTAAATACTACTTTTTAATTCTTGAAAAAAGAATAAATTCTTTCCCTTGATTAATATTACCAAATTTGCTTCAGTTTGTTACTAAATCAAATGAAAAATTATTTAATCCTAGTACTTCCGCAACTTCTTGGGTCTTTCTAGGCAGTACTGGAGATAAGTATAATGACACAGCATAAATACCATTTAACAGCCTTACAAGGATTTGTTCTAAACGTTCTAAATCTTCTTTTAAGGTTCAAGGCTTAGTTTCATCAATATATTTATTAAGTTCACTTGAAAGATCAATAGCAACCTTTAAGGCTTTATCAACTTCTAAATTATCAAAATGTCTTTTATAGTTTTGAATTGAATTTGCAATTTTTTCTTCAATTGCTAAATCTTCACTTAATTCTGAATGTTTATATTGCAATGGGTTTGAAAAGCTATTTGCTTTCATTTTAACACTACGAGCAACTAAATTGCCATAGTTATTGATTAAATCAGAATTAATAACATCAATAAAACGCCCTTCGTCTCAAATACCATCTTCTCCTAATGTGATTTGTGAAGCAAAATAATATTTAATCATTTCTGGGTGGTATTTTTCAAGTAAATCATAAGGATCTACAACATTATTTTTAGATTTTGACATTTTTCCTGTTGGTGTAACTAATCAACCATGGGCTTGAATTTTATTTGGTTGTTTTAGATTTAAACCTTTAAGGAAAATAGGTCAATAAATCATATGGAAACGAGCGATTTCTTTACCTATTAAATGCACAACTTCAGCTTCATTTCAAAATTCATTAAACTCATCACCTTGCTTATCTTTAGTAACATCATAACCTAATGCTGTGATATAGTTGCATAAAGCATCTAACCATACATATAAAGTGTGAGTTGGATCTTCGTTAATTTTAATACCTCAGTTAATATTACTTCTTGTAACAGATAAGTCTTCTAATCCTTTAAGCAAGAAATTATTCTTCATTTCATTGATTATTTTATTAGGTCCTAAAAAATCTTTATGTTCATCTATATATTGAAGTAGTCAAGGAGCAAACTCGTTCATTTTAAAGAAATAAGAATCTTCTGAAACAGTTACTAATTTATGTCCACTTTGAGGGTGATAGTATTCACCATCTTTTAGTACAGCTTGAGTTTCGGTTAAAAACTCTTCATCACTTATTGAATATAGACCTTCATATTTTCCACGATAAATGTAGCCTTTATCTAAAAAGTATGAAAAAATATTTTTAACACTTTTGCAATGTTGTGGATTACTTGTTCTTGAGAAAATATCATAATTAATATCAAAGTCTTTTCACATTTGTTGGTATTTAACAACTAAATTATCAACAAATTCTTGAGGTTGCATCTGAGCTTCTGCTGCCTTTTGCTCAATTTTTAATCCATGTTCATCACTTCCAGTAAGCATTTTTACATTATAACCATCTAACTTTTTGTAATTAGCAATTACTCAAGCTAGAGTAGTGGTATAAAGGTGCCCGATATGGAGATTACCACTTGCATAATAAATAGGGGTTGTTATATAAAAATTTTTTTTCATTATTGCTCCTTAAACTTTTTTAGGTTTATATAATGCTTTTATTTCAGGCAAGTATGAATGATTGCTCTTATCATTACTATCATGTAAATATAAATTAGGTAAAAAATGAACTCCTCAACCAGATTGATATCTAGCTTCAATTAAAGCGAATTTAGGCTTATCATCTATTCTAGGAAGAATGAATTGGATTCTTTTAGGCTCGAATTTATATTTTCTTAAATATTCAAATGTATCAACTAAACGTTCCACTGGAAGAACAATAGTTAAAAATCCTTTTTGTTCAATTATTTTGCTACATCCCATAATTAATTGTTCTAGATTTAGGTGTATTTCATGAGTTGCTATTAACTTTTCTTGCGAAATATCTTTTTTAATCTTACTTTTATCATAAGGATAAAAAGGGGGATTGCAAAAAATACTTTGGTATTTTTTAGCTGCCTGCTTTGCATGCTGCTTTCAAAAATCATTAAAGTCACTGTGAATAACATTAATTTGTTCTTGCATATTATTTAATTCAACATTTCTTTTTGCAAGTTCAACAGCTCTTTCTTGAATTTCTACGGCATCGATTTTTAAATTAGTAGAACGAGAGGCCACAAAAATAGATAAAGCACCATTATTTGTGCCTATTTCTAATGCACGAGTAGTTTTTTTAGTTAAATAAATAAAGTTACCAAGCAAAATTGTATCAACTGAATAATTAAACATTGTTTTATCTTGGTAAACGTATAAATCTGAATCAAAACCTAATGAATTTTTAACTAGCTTACTTTCTTTGTTTTTTATACTTTGCATTATTTCTTTCTGATTCTTCTTTTTGTTTTTTATTTAGGTAGTCTTGGTACAAGTCAGCCAATACACAGTCGACTTTTCCTTCAACAAGATCTACACCAACAACTACTACATCAACATAATCACCCAAGGTAAATTTACGATTAGCAGATATCAATTTTGTTAATACATCATTAGGCTCGTATTCGCCATCTATTAAAGTGCTTTTGTGCACTAAACCACTAGCCTTAAATTCAAATTCAACGAAGAATCCGAAATTTAAAATACTTAAAATTTGTACTTTAAAAGTTTTTCCAATTTGATTTTTTAAAAATTCAGCAAACTTTAAATCATTTACGTTACGTTCAATTTGCACAGCTTTTTGTTCACTCTTTGTATTTAAATCACCAAAAATTGGCAGCATCTCACGGTAATCATCTAGCTTGTTATATTCTTTATTGATTAGAAAGTTTCTTATTGTTCTATGAACAACTAAATCCGGATATCTTCTAATCGGGCTTGTAAAGTGACAGTAGAATTTTGAAGCAAGCCCAAAGTGTCCGATATTATTATCTGAATAAATTGCTTTTTGCATTGAACGTAAGAACATTAACTTAACAAAATCATCATCACGCTCATTTTTAACCTTAGCCACAAAATCAGCAAATATTTTTGGTGTTATTGTATTCGCTTTAAGTTCGCTTGCTGAAATATTTATTGCTGAAAGTGAGTTTTTAAGTAGTGTTAATTTATCTTCATCAGGTGTTTCGTGAATACGATATAGCACAGGAAGTTTTGCATCAAATAAGTATTTAGCTACAGTTTCATTAGCTCTAACCATAAAGTCTTCTATTAATACCTCACTAAATCCACGTGGATTAATTTCAATACTTTTTACTCTTCCTTCTTCATCAAGCTTAATTTTAGGCTCTTGGATTTCAAAGTCAACATAACCTTCTTTGATTTTATGTTCGTGTAAAATCAAACTTAATTCTTTAGCAGTAGTTAGCATTGCTTTTAATTCTTTTACTTGTTTAGGATTATCATCTTCATTTAATAGTCCTGTTTTATAAAATTTATCAACATTTTTGTATGTTAATCTGAATTTAGATTCAATTATTCCTTGAGAAATCTCAACATTTACATTGTTTCCGTATTCATCAATTTCCATTTCACAGGCTAAAACAAAACGATCTTCGTTCGGATTAAGTGAACAAATTCCGTTAGATAATTCAACAGGCAACATAGGAATAACACGATCTACAAGATAAATACTTGTTCCACGTTTTAAAGCTTCTTCATTAATTGCTGTTTCTTCTCTAACGTAGTAAGAAACATCAGCAATATAAACACCTAGGAAGTAATTTCCGTTCTTAAGTCTTCTTACAGTAATAGCATCATCAAAGTCTTTAGTATCATCACCATCGATAGTTACGATCATTTGATCTCTAAAGTCTTTACGGTTGCTTCAATCTTCAGCAACAATACTTGAAGGAATATGACTTACTTCTTCATCCATATTTTCAGGGAAAGCTAATGGTGCTTTAATTTGTTCTAGATATGACTTAACAAACACCATAGGATCAGCTTCATTAGTGATTACTCTAGCTACTTGGATATCAATGCAGTTTCCTTCATAAGATAAAATTTTGCAAGTAACTAAATCATTTAATTTTGTAGGCACTGCAGAAGAAATTAATCTTCATTTGCTTGTTTTAAATCTGTTATCAACTGGCACAAAATATTTTGTATCATTTTTTTCTTTAATAAAACCTACAACAGATTCATTATTTCTTTGCACTACGGCTGTAACTACACCATGGGTTAAATCATCGCCCCCAGGTATTTCAGATTTATAAACATTTACTTTAACAGTATCGCCATTAATCGCTCCGTTAAAGTTGAATGATTTGACATATACACTTTTTTTAGTGTTGTTTTCTTCATCAATATCATAATCAACAAAACCAAAATTACCTTTTTGTGATACTGATAAAATACCTTCAATTGTTTCTTCTAGTACTGGCGCATAGTATTCATCGCGATTATTTTTAAAAATTAAATACTCACCTTGGAGTTCTGAAAGCACTCTTGTAAGTGATTTATTATCCTTAGGTAGGATTTTAAAGTGTTTTGCTATATCAAGGAATGATTTAGGCTTTCCAGTTTTTATATAGTCATAAATAAGATTTTTTTTCATTTGTTTACATTAAGATTCTAATTACCACTGATCCAACTATGATTAATGTTCCTAGTGTAATCATTGAATATTTTAAAATCTTTTTGACTCCTCTCTCTTTTGAATGCTTAAATAGGTCTAAATCACCTGAACCAACTAATGCTCCTGAAAACCCGTTTGAATCCGGAGACATTAAGAATGAAACTATGATAATTAAGAAACCAATAATTAGTAATACAACTACTAAAGTGGTCATGCTTCCTCCTGAAATATTTAAATAGTATTTAAATAATACCATAAAAACACCCTAAATTTCTGAATATGGAAAAGCTTTTTATTCCTGATTTTAAGGAACAAAAGTTATGGTTAGAAAATTTATCAAAAGTCTATGTAAAATAGCTACATTTTTCTCTATTTTTCGCTTCATTTAGTTAATATGGATAATAACCAATGGGATTTTTATTTTTAACGCTATATCATAGGAATAAAAGGTATTTACACAATTAAAAATTAATCACGCACATTATAAAGTTGTATAACTTTATAATTCTTTAATATAACAGAGTATAATTTTTAATATGAAAAATATATACAGAAAATTATTATTAGTAGGAACTTCTATTCCTGCAATTATGACGCCAATTATTTTAAGTAGTTGTGCCCAAAAAGAAGAAAATATAAAAGATAAAAATGACAGAAACTTAATTAAATCAGTCGAGATATTGAGAAATTCTTACAAAATGTTTATTGATAATACCAATTCATTTTATACAAAATTAATTTTAGATACAAAAAACAATGAGTTTTTAGCACCTATTGCCAAAAATGTATACAATGAACTTTCAATAGATGATCACAGTGGAAAGTTTCAAAATGATTTCTTTGATTACTTTAATAACATCCAAAATATAGATAACTTTAGTAAAAAAATGAATAATTCATTTGCACATTTAATACAAGGTATGTCACAAGTTAATATAAATAATCCAATTCAATTAAAACAATATTTAAATAAATTACGTCAACAACTTGCTGACCTATATAAAAATATTCAAAGTACCTACAATTTTATTCTTAATGCAGCCTTAAAAATAGACGAGAAAAAAGCAAAAGAACTACAAGCAAGCTATAACGAAAGTTTAAAAACAGGTCCTTATAAAATTTATGACTTTACTTTTATTTCTAAGCTTCTTGTAGAAACAGAAATGAAAAGCTATATCATGAACTCAATGCTTATGGATTTATCTAATGCTGATAGTAAATTAAAGAACCAAATTAATTCCACATTACAAAAAAGCACTCAATGAGCTAATGATTGAAATAATAAACTAGAAAAATATGATGTACACAAAGTTTTAGCAACAGAAATTAAAACACTTCAAAATATGAGTAAAGATTTATTTGATGGTTTTTATTCAAATTCAGATATTTTCTACTCAAAATATTCAAAATCAGTTATTGAAAATAGAATTCCTGAATCGCTCGTTAAAGAAATATTCAACAAAAACCCTATTTATATTAGTTATCATTTAGATAATAATAATGTTGAAACAAACATACCTACAGCAGATGAAATTTTAGCTAATGATAAAATTAGTGAAAATGCTACTAAAGCAATTAATTCTTTAGTAACGGATTTTGATAATTCAGGAAGAACCCTAAACCCAACATATAAGAAAGATAATTTCTTAAACGGGCAAGATATCCAATTGGCTTTAGGTTATTCTGATGGATCAAGCAATCGAAATGATACACCACTTTTAGATGCGAAATTATTTAGCAGAGAGCAAAGCACTAACAATTTTGCTTTTGATGCATCTATTCAAAATGGTATAGCACAAGAATTTAGCAAAAGTTCAACTAACAATGTAATTAAAATAAAGGTGCCTTTTAAATATATAAGCTTATTTAATAGCTTGCTAATTTCGCCTTCAAAACAGGGATATCAAGATTTTTATGAAACTACAAAACTTCTTCCATTTGGCTTACAAGGTATTAGTGTGCTAAATTCATATAAGTTAAAATTGAATCAAGCAACCGAGGATAATACTTTAGTTTTAGGGTCTCAATTTGCATGAATGGAAGGTAATAGAACTAGTTCAAATCTTTGAGATATATTCATTTTTAGTAACTATAATTTCACATTACTTAGCAGTGAAAATACAAGTGATTTAGTTCTTGACTTATATATAGGAATTGACGATCAATTAGCTCAAAGAGCATTAAACCAATACCAAGATATGAGTAGTTTTTCTAAAGAGAAGCAAGCATTTGATAATGAAGAAATTACATTAGATAGTAAATATGTAGATTGAGTAAAAGATTTCTATATTCTTCCTTACAATACATACATAAAAAATACAAATGATAAATCTTTAAGCGAAGAAGCATACTATAACCAAGAATTATCAAAATATATTAAGGACGGAAAAATAAAACGTAGTACTTGGGTTTCAACATTAAATAGTATATCTAGTTATTTAGATGACGTTCCTAATGTAGACAAAAAGGCTCTTGCACCCGAAGAGGTTGATAAAATTAATAAATTAATTTTATCTATAAACGAAACATTAAAAAATATGGATATTCCTGTTGAAGAACTAATAGTTAAATTTAAGGAAATAAATAAAGAATTATCCAAAATTGATAACATAGGACATAAATATTTAAGTGATGAAGAAATAGATAATTATATAAATAATGTCGCTCAATTAAGGGAAGATGAAGTTAAAGAATTAAGCAAAGATAAAGCTGCTGATTTATTCAAAAGCAGAGTTACTGCTTACATATCAAAATATTTATATAGTTTTATTAATTTATTAAAAGACCACATGAAAACCTTTAATGATTGATTAGCACAACCTAAAACACAACTTCTAAATATTACAAATTCTTCTGACTATGAGTCAGCTAAGAAAAATATAAATAAGATGATTAACGAAAACGTTCAAAATGCACCTATACCTATTCAAGACGTTGAAATTATCTTTAGTATTAAAAATATCATAAAATAAATTTAGGAGAAAATATGAAAATAAAAACACTTGGTAAAATATTATCAATTCCTAGTTTTGGACTTATTACACTAGCTTGTAGCTGTCAAAGTCAAAACAACGACAATGATAATGTAAATAATGTAGAAAAAAATAACTTATATGTAAAGGCATTTATGAATGAAGCTAATTCATTTATTAATAATTACACAAATATGCAAAAACAAATGGTTGAATTTATATTGCAACAAGGTCAAATAAACCCTGATATTCAGAAAAAAATTCAAAATTTAAGCTCTCAAGCACCATCTGTATTTAATAAATACTTTTTACCTTTCGCAGAACAGAAAGCTGAAAAAAACAATATTTTTAAAGCTAAATATAAGGATTTTTTAACAATCTATTCTCAAAAGAATATCACATCATTCGCTTTAGCAAATGCAATGCAAAAATTTGTTAAAGAAATAACAAACGAAGCCAATAATATGTTAGCTACACTTGATCAATATTTCTCAATTAATAATAATTTTAGTCAAAAAGATCAAATCGAATATGATGATATGGTAGCTTTAAGTCATATTTACTATATACAAGCTTTATATGCGCATATTTCAAATAATCTTAATAACCTAAAAGCTATTAAAACAGCTAATGTAGACAAAATTAAAGAACTTGAAGATAAAATCAAATCAAATTTAACTGATTTTTACTCTCTATTAAGTATTTATCAAGATAATGTTTTTTTCAAAAACAACTACAACAGTGGATTAAAAGTAGCGATTTGAAATTTAGAAAATGTTGTTAAAGAATATAAAGAAAACTTTGGAATACTATATTTACAAAGTCTTCCTGTAAATAAAGATAAACTATTTTCTAATTCCTTTTCATCAATGTATAACGATATGAAAGTAGCTATTCTTAATTCAGAAGGTGTACTAGAGCCAGCTTATTTATATATAAATCCTGAAAGTTTTAGTAATACAAAACCTGAAGAAGAGACATTAGTAAGAGAAATTAATAAGCTAAAGAAAGAAAATTACACCTTTGTTGAAAACTATGTAAAAGATAATATTACTTATGATAAAAAGCTTGTTCTAAAAAGTAATTTAACAAATAATGTTCCATTCAATATTTCATTAGCTTCTCGAAAAAATGGGCATTTTAGCACCGTAGAAAAAACAGTTAATACTAATTTTGGTGAAAAATTATCCTTAAGCAAGCACCTTCAAGGCGTAAACTATTTAATGAGAATGCAAGTTAATGAAAATCAACTACATTCTTTAGGTATTACTTTAGTCGATATAATTCAAAACCCAATTTTAAATAATCAAAATCTATTACTATCTCAACCCACAAATCTTGCCGGAGAGGTTGTTGTTAAAAACAATGTCCCTACAATTAGATTAGCTCAAAAAGAAGAAAATTATATTATACCTACAGGATGAGATACAATCTTATATCCTAATAAGAAATTAAACATTTCTTACAACTTTCCAAACCAAGTCAAATTTAGTATTTATAACGTTTACTTTTTATTAGATAAAGCTACTTATGAAGCTATTTCTAACCTAGAAGATAATGCTAGTTTAAACTTAGAATTTATTTAGATACAAAAAAGCTACTAGAACTACCTAGTAGCTGTTTTTGTTATTTATAAGCAATTTTTTCACTGTAAAGTTTAGGTGAAATTTCTTTAATAAATTCAGTCATTAAATCAATTGTTGCTTGGATATCTACAAGTGAACAGCAACCAATTGGTGAGTGAAGATATCTTTGTGGAATTGAAATAGTCATAACTGAGGCTCCACCTTCTGCATATTGAAGTTGAGCAGCATCTGTTCCTCCACCTTCAGCAACATATTTGTATGCTGGAATTTCTTTTCTTTTTGAAATTTCCATTAATACTGATAATAATTTAGGATCAGGTAATGTTCCACCATCCTTAACAAGAAGCGAAACCCCTTTTCCAAGCACTGGAGTACCAGGTTTACATCCTGTTGTATCATGTGAAGCACCTGTATCAACAGCAAATGCAATATCTGGATTAATGATTGATACAGATGTTTTAGCGCCACGTGTTCCCACTTCTTCTTGAACTGTTCCAACTAAGTATAAATCACATTCAAGTTCTAAATCAGCTACATTGTTAGCAATAAATTCTAAAGAAGTTACTCCTGCACGGTTATCCATTGCTTTACCACCAATAATATTGTTTGCAAAGTTAATTGTTTCTCCTGATAAAAAGATTTTATCTCCAATTTCAATACCAGCTTCTTGAACTTCTGCTTTTGAAGCAAAACCTAAATCAACAAATAAATCAGATTCCTTAATTGCAACACCCATTTTATCTCTATCCATAATGTGGATTGATGTGTGTCCAAATACACCTTCAAATCTTTTTCCAGATGTATTTGATACAACAGTAGCTTTTGTCCCAATAACTACAGAAGGTCAAACACCACCAATTGTTGTAACTAGAATATTTCCGTTATCTGCGATTGATTTAACCATGTACCCAACTTCATCCATGTGAGCTGCTAGCATAACTTTTGGAGCATTAGCAACTTTAGAAGGCTTATGGAAAATAATTGATCCAAAAGCATCTCTTGTAATTTCATATTTATTTTTGATGTTTTCTCTTAATTCTGTAGCTACTGGTTCTTCAAAACGCGAAATAGCTTCAATTGACATATATTTTGCTAGACGACTAGCTAATTTTTCATATTTTTTATCCATTTTAATTTTCCTTTAATAATTCATTTAATTTGTGTTCCATTGATTTGAAATCAACTTGCTCATTAGTGTTTTCGTTTATTTGCATATATTGGACTTTATTTAAGTCATCTAAAATAAATAATGAACGAGCACATAATTGTAATTGATCAATTAATACACCTAAACTACGAGCAACTTCATGATCTACATAATCAGAATATAATTGAACTCTTCCAATTTCATGGTCCTCAGCATAATTGCTTAATGCCGTAGGTAAATCCATTGAAAATGTTACAAAATCAACGTTTTTGTATTTGCGAGATAATTCAGCCATTTTTAAAATTTGCATATCACATACAAGTGTATCTGCTGAAGGGAATGTACCAAGAACTAAATATTTGTTTTGGCGTTTTGGTGAACTTTGTTCAAACTTACCTTCTTTAGCACCTTGAAGTAAAACTTCATTGCCTAATACTGGTGCTGTACCTGCTAAATTATATTCTTTATTTGCGAATTTAACTGTTCTCATAAATCCTCCTTGTTTTAATAATTTAATTTTACTAAATGTTGCTGTTTATGGTAATTATTTTTAAATCAAAAATACTCCATCAATACAATAGATGAAGTATTTATAGAGCTATATATTAGTAGTAAAAGATAATATCAAGAATTTTGTTATCACCTTTTATTTTTGAAAGTATTTCTTTTTTGAAATCAATGTATTTAATCGTCTTTTCTTATTTGTTACAAAATAGTTAAGCTTTTTAAATTTTGCACAATTTATTTCTTGGACTTTTTGATTATGTTCTTTTTAAAATCCATTAACAGTATCAAAAATCACTCCAAATTTTAAGTATAAAAAAGACTCAATATTGAGTCATTTGGTGCCTTAGACAGGACTTGAACCTGCACGGATTGCTCCAGCGGATTTTGAGTCCGCAGCGTCTACCATTCCACCACTAAGGCAATAAAGCTATATTTATTATATAGCTTTTTAATTTTGATTAATAATTATTTGCAATTCTTTCGTAATTTTTGCGATTTTTAGCTTCATATGCTTTAAATAAATCATCATAATCATAGCCTAGCATAGTAAAACTTCCTAAAGCTACTTGAAAGGCTTTTAAGATATTTGCTTTATTAATATCTTTCATAATATCCGTGATTGCTATAAAAAGTTGTTGGAATTGAATGTTGATGTCTTTACTTAATACCAATGGTTCTATAATTGGGTCGATTTCAAACTTGTATGAAAAGTTTACTAAAAAGTGAATTAGATCAGCGAATTCTTCAGTAACTGCAGCTTTTTTGATGTTTTTATGTATTTTTCAATACTTAAAACTTTGGACTTCATTAATGTATTCAGCAGCTTCGATGATTAGAGCTAAAGTTTTTTGAACCTTAATATCATCAACATTTAAATCAGGGTTTGCATCACGACTTTTTTTAGCAATTTGTTTATCTAGTTCTTTTTGCATATCGAAGATTTTTGTTAAATTCATAGCTGTATTATATTACTTTTTTGATTTTTTAAGCCAACAAAATAAGCTACCTTACTTTAGGCTTTATTTATTTGTTATGAGTTGAGAAAAAAATGAAATTATTGCAAAAATCCTAAAATATTTGTCTTTTATATTAACTTAATTTTAGATATTTATTCCTACGCCCTAGGCAAAAAGTTATATATGCATTGTTTGATTCCACAGTAAAGAAAAACCCGTAACCTACGTTACGAGTTAAAGGATATTAATATTTTGGACCTTTATTTGAAACTAATAAGATCATGCCAGCTAATCATACAAGAGATGTAGAGATAACTATTCATATTCATCAAGTTGCATTATTTGCAGCTTTTCTTACATGAGCCACGATTGCTGAACGAATTACTTCAGGCATTTGACTAAAGGCATCTGAATTTACAATATTTATGAGTTGGCTAGCTTGTTGTTTATTAATTTTGTCAATATTTACAATGTTAAAGTAATCGTTTGCTTCCAATTCTTTAGCAAATTCGTTGTATTTAGGGTCTATTTTACTTAAAGCATCTATCGCTTCAGAAAATGCATTTGAATCATTGCTTTCTAGAGCACTTACTACTTTAATTACGTTAGTTCCTATAGTAATCAATTTGTTTAAATAGTTATTTTGTTCATTAGCCACAGTAGGATAATTTTGACTTTCAATTTCTCTTGCGCTATCAAGAGCTTGTTGTAGTACATCTAAGTTAGTTTCGTAATTTCCTTGATTAATTCCTGTATCAAGATAATTATTTAGTATGCTTGATAAGTTATTTAAAGCGCTTAAATTATTATTTAGATTATTTAATTCATTTACTTTTTCTTTATTAGCATGCATTAATGAAGCTAAATCATTTTTATCTTGCAATACTAAATCTTTATTAATATCAGGAACATTGTCTGTATTAGTTTTAATATCACTAGCAACTTTATCAAGTACACCTTGATATTGTGCATTTAAATTATTTAATGATTTCATTATATCTGAAGCATTATTATAAGTTGTATCTTTATTAAATGCTTCTACTTGAGAATTAACATAAGTAGGATCAAGATTATTCATTTGACTTGCTGTGTATTCAATTTGAGGAACAACTTTATCATTTAACATGTATTGTTGTTCTGAGAATTGATTAATTGCTGAAATTGTATCTTGGAGTTGTTTTACTATGTTTACTGCATTAGCATAGGTTTCGTTGCTTTGTTGAGTTTTATCCTTGATTGTCGCAATGGCATTAGCAGCTTGCTTTTGAAGTTCTTTTAGTTTTTCTTGAAGAGCTTTAGGTGAGTTGAATAATGAGTTAGCATTAATATTTGAGTTTAAGTCATTTACTTGACCTTCAAGTTCGCCAGTTTTTTCTTCAAAGACTTTATTTCCATTTAATCTATCAAATGCTTCTTGTAGAGCAACCTTCATAGTGCTAATTGCTTTAGGATCGTTATCGCTAATTACTTGACCATTTTGTACATTTGCTACATCTAAAGCATCTTTTAAAGCTTTAGCAAAGGCTTCTTGTCTTTCTGGTGAAGCAAATGTATATTTAATAACTGTAATAGGGTTTTGTTTATATTCTTTAGGTATTTTTTCAAGAAGTTGTTTTAGTTTATACATACTATCATTAAGCTTAATAGCTTTTTTATTAATTGCGCTTATAGTTTTTTTAGCATGAGTTAAGCTCGTTATATTACCTTTAGTTGCTTGCATAACTTCATTATATAAAGCATTTCTTTGAGCGTTGTTTAGATGAGATAAAGTAGCGATATCATTTAAAGCATTTATTTCATAGTTATTTACTTTTTGAGCTGTAGATTGGGCAATTAAGTCTTTAGCTGGAGTATTAGGATCTTTTAGCATTGCTTCAGATTTTTCAAGTATTTCATTACTATATGATGGAATATTAGCTTCTAGTGTAGGAGCATTTTCTACAGCATTTGCAAGTCTATTAGCATTTAATGCAAATTCGAGTTTATCAGTTTCATTATTTAGATCATAAATATTCTTATTTTGATCATTCATAATGTTTTCTGCATTTTCTAATTCACCTTTAAGCATTTTTGAAATGCTGATATTTTTTGGAATAGCTTTTACTTCATCAATAAGACCTTGTAATCCATTTAAAGCTTTACTGTAGGCATCTTTGCCTGGGGTGATAGCATTTTGTAATACATTAGCAGCTGTATTTAAACTTTCTTTAGTTGCTTGAGGATTATCTAATTCACTTTGAGCAGTAGCTAATGCTTGTTTAATATTATCAAGGAGTTGTTGAATATTATCTACTGGGGTTTGTCCTTCTTTTGGTGTAAGTTTTTTAATAATATCACCTGCATCAACGATCGCATTTACTAATGCATTCTTGTTGATTGTTTGAATTAGTTTTTCTGCTGCAGCATTATTTACTTCTGGAGTATTTGTTGTAGCATTTTTAGCTACTTCTGTAGCTTGCTTCAAGGCATCTTTTAATTGTTGAGATCTTTCACCTTCAGGAATTGCTTCAGCTTGTGAAATAGCATTAGTTAAGTTATTTACACCCATTGCATCACTTAATTCTTTAGCTTTTTGATCAAAGAAGTTTTTATCTTTATCTAGATATTGATTATTAGTATCTTCTAAAATTTTCTTAGCTTCATCAATTAATTTTTGTGCTTCAGGTGAAATTTCTTGCTTATTGGCAATTGCCTTATCATAAGCATTATATAGTTCTTGCTTCTTAAGGTTATTTTGAAGTTTTTCGATAGCTTTATTAATATCATCAAGAGTTGCATCAGGATTATTTAAAGTTGCTGTAGCAGGGCTTAATGCTATATCCTTAAATGTTTTTGAATCTTTTAGTTCTTGAGGAACTGAATTAATTAATTTTTCAAGTTGATCTTTTGCTTCAGCTTTTTGTAGATTGTTTAAAGCTTTAATAACATCAACAGCTGTAGAAACTGGAGTAACATTCATTACTTCAGTAGCTTTTGCTAAAGCATCTGAAAGCCCTGCATTTGGATTTTGAATATTTAAAGCTTGTTGTATAACATCTTGAAGATTCTTTCTATATCCATTTACTAAATCATTAGCAACTTTTGTGGCTTGCTGCAAGGCATTAACAGCATCTTGATATGCTTGTGAATTTTCAGGAGCTTGAGTAATTACTTCTTGAGCTGCCTTAATAGCATCAGCAACTGGTTGCATTTGTTCTTTTAATGCTTGAACTTGTGTTGAAATTTCAGTGTTCGCTTCATCTTGAGGTGTAACTGCAATTTGTCTTTGTAAGTCTTCAGCATCGACAATAGCATTTGCAAGTGGATTTTGTAAGTTAGCTAATTGTAGTTTTTTATTAGCTTCAATAATTAATTTGTATGGAGTGTTGCTTAAATCTTTTAGTTCTTGTTCTTGAAGCTCAGGAGCAAAAATATTAATTAATGATTGAACTTTATTTTCATCATTTAAGTTAATATCATTTCCTAATTCTTTTGATAATAATTTAGCATCCTTAATAGCTTTTTCGAGTTCTTTAGAAATTCTTAAATCAGCTGGTAATGAATTTAAAAGTTTATTCATTTGGTAGTAGGCAGCATTAGCTTGAAGTTTTTCTATTGCTTCAGCTACATTATTTTGTTGACTTGAAGATAATTGGAATGAATTATTTGGAACTAATGCATTACTTGAATTTACAATTGTATTTCCATTATTAATAAAGTTATCACTATAAGGTTTATCTTTTGGATCTTGACTTTCAGGGTTAGCAGCTTGCAATTTAGCTTTTTCAAAGTAAATTGCATTAGTGTTTGTGTCAGTAAATACTGATGATAATTGACTGTTTACAGCTGCATCAAAGGTATTAAAGTCTTCTTGATTAAATTCAGTTAGACTTTCAATCTTAATTTTTTCTTCAGCAATAAATGTATCAGCAGCTGATAAAGTATTTGATAATTTTTCAGCTCGTTTATCAGTTTCAACAAGTTGTTTAGATGTATTGACTGCTTGAATTAATTTATCTAAGTCTAGAGCATAGGTTAATTTACCTTTAGCAAGATCATAATCAGTAGCTTTATTGCCTTGTTTATTTAAGGCATTTTCAGCTTCTTGAATAACTTTATTAATATAATCTTTATCTGCATCAGTGCTTGCTTGTTCCTTAGCTTTAGCAATTAAATCTTTTAATTGGTTTTTAGCATGTTGATCTTTAGCTACATTACTAATTACATCATTAAGCTCTTTAACAGCTTGTTGAACTTGTTCAGGTGTTAAATCATTTTTAGCTGCTATTTCTTGGGCTTTAGCAATAGCGCTTTGAAGTTCTGGATTAGGTGTTTCATTTTGTACTGCTTGAGCAGCTTCGATTTCTTTATTTAGAGGTTCTTTTAACATCGCATCTTGAAGCTTCTTAATTTCTTCATCGTATTTAGTTGTTTCTTTATTATTTGTTACAACACTTGCATTATTAATTGCATCTTGAAGTGCTTTAGAAGGTGCAATTACGTCTTGAGCTTTTGTAATTTCATTTTCTAGTTCATTTAATTTCACTGCATTCTTTAGAGCATCAATAGCATCTTGTACATCTTTTGAAGCTGGTGTTGTAGGTGAATTAAACATATCTTTTGCAGTATTTTTAGCTGTTGCAATAGCATCTTGAAGTGCTTTAGACATTGGAGTAATTTCGTTTGCTTGTTCTATTTCTTTTCTTAAAGGATCTACTGTAATTGCATTCTTAGTTGATTGAAGTAATTTGTTAGCTTCTTGATTTGTTAATGTACTTGGATCATCAAGATAATGTTGAATATCATTTTTGAAATCTTGTGTACATTTAGCTGAATTATCATTAATATTTTCATTTACTAAATCTTTAATTTGTTGAATTGTTAAAGCTTTATTAATTTCAGGTAATAAATCATCTATTGATTTCTTGATATCTGCAACTTGTTGAGCTGAATCATTGCTTCCTGATACTTTATTTAGAACACTTGTAGCAGAACTAATAGCTTGTTGAACTTTATCCTTAAGTTCAGGATTGCTTATCTTATCTCAGATAGCTTTATTATCTTCTAGAACTTTATTTATATTTGAAAGTGATGTAGATAAATCATTCATTCCTGTGTCTAAAGCTTTAATCTTATCTATTTGATCTTTTAGATCAGCAAACGTTTTTTCTGGATTAGTTCCTAATGCTTTAGTTTCTTCTTGCAATCCACTTACTTGAGCATTATTTAAATTAGCTTCATTTATAGGAATTTTATTTGAAATAGCTTGAGCTAATTTATTCATAACTTCTTGATATGCTCTATCATAGTCTTCTTTAGTATTTAACTTATTAAGTGAAGAAATGTCTGTAACAGTGTTATAGGTCTCTTGTCCTACATACTCTTTAATAGAAGGATTAATTGCTGCTATTTTATCTTTTAACATTTGTAAGTAACCATTTAATAAATCATATTGAGTTTGTAGGTTAGTTGTTAATTGAGCAATTTGACTTGGAACTATATTTGAAATCTTATCAATTTCACCAATAGCGTTATATGCTTTCATAAAATCTACTTTATTAGTTGCATATGTTAATCTATCGCTTTGATTTTCTTTGCCTACATTCAATTCTTCATTAACCTTGTTATATAAAGTTTTAAGAGTTAACATAGCATCATCAAGCTCTTTTGCTGTTGCGTTTACTGGATTACTTTGTGGGTTGTAAAGAATTTTTTCACCTAATTCTGAGAATTTAGCTGGAAGAGCATTTTGTAAATTAGAAATATTTAATGAAGCATCATTTCATAAGTTAACATCACCAATTTTTGCATTTAAGGTATCTTTTTGAGGTTGAGTTAAGTTTTGATATTCAGAAAGCTTATTTGCAATTCCTTTATTTACTTCATTGATTTGAGATGCTTGGTATAAGATAGCTTGTATTTTTCATAATGTTTTAGGTTCTTCTGTATTTCCTACATTTAATGATGAAAATACTGTTTTATCTTGACTTGTCCCTGATGGTTTACCAAATATAGCATTTGCTTGGGCCATCGCTGCTGATTTTTCATTTTGACTTAAGTGTTCTAAACCACTAATATATTTAGTTATTGCTGGAAGCAATAATTTAACATTAATTTCTTGATATATGTCTGAATTTTTATTGAAATCAAAATCAGCTGCGTCTTGAGGAAGTTTGCCTTCTTCTTTAAGTTGCTGAATGATAGCCTGACCTTCTTCTACTGTGAATAAGCTACTTCCTTCAGTATTAATTGAATTAAAGTATTTATCTAGAATGTAATTTGGATAATCAAGAACTGCTCGATATCTTCCATCCATGTTTTTGGCTGCTTGTTTAATTGAATCTATTAATTGATTAATTTGTTCAGGTGTATATGCATATCATGTATATGGAGTTGCTTTACTAAATGTTGAAAGCTTAAGAACTGAAGCAAGGTTTTGCGCTGTTTGAGCAGCTAATAATTCATTTTCAGGAGCACTCTCACTGACAATTTGATTAATTCCATTTGGAACTTGTTGCAATAATTGGAATGCTGTAGAAATTAAAGCAATAAATTGTCCATTTGCTTTAGGCGTATCATCAAAATTGAAAACCCCACGTTTTTCTCTAGCAAATTTATCTAAATTTCCTAGAGAGTAGTATTGTCCATTCATAAAGACATTATCTTGTGAACTCGGATCAGTTGCATACTTACTTAAAACCGAATTTAACTCTGTCATAGCGCTAATTGTATTTGTTACATTAACATCTACGGCTTGAACACTATTTGTAATAGAACCTTGATCTGCTAATTCATAAGCATTTAAATATTGACTTACAAAGTATTGATATTGAGCTTGATTCAAATTATTTGAATTAGGAGTTTCTAAAGTATTAACCTTGGTTTCTAAAGCTGTAATATTTGCTAATAATTTATCAATTCTACCATTTCATTGGTCTAAGAATGTTGTAATTTCATCTACAGAATTAAAGCTAGTTGAGGCGTTAGATAAAACCTTGTCGAATGCTTCTTGCATTTGTTCAGGAATTGTGTAAGTTGAACTAGTAGCTTTTAAAATATCATATTTAGCCTTTGGATAAGGCGTTTTAGATATAAAGTAAGTTTTAGCATCTACTTGTCAAGGGAAGTTAACACTAGCTGAATCTAGACTCGTGTTAGGAAAGACAAAGATATCTAATCCATTATCCTCCTCAACAGATGGGGTATTTGTGTGATAATCGTTTAGTTCCGGTACCAATACAGAACCTAAAGGTTGTTGAATTTCAGTAGTTTCATTAGATACTACATTTTGAATGCTGTTTGAGTATTTTGATGAGCTATATGCAATAAATTCTTTAGCAAAAATAGGATTATTTGTAGCAACTTGATTTAAGTGAGATTTGTATTTAGCTTCTGCAATTATTACATTAATCTTAATTTCACGTTGACTGTAGTTTTCAAGTTCCTTGTAGTTTACTGGAGTAGTCTTAGTAATGATATTATCTAGTTTATTATTAAGTTTTTCAATATCTTTTGGTGTTAGGTTACCTAAATTAGCTATAACTTCTTTTGCTGCTGTTATATCAGTTGTAAGTTCTTGATATTTTGTTTCTAAATTATATGTATTAGCAAGCGTCTTAAGCTTATTAAGATTTGTAGGAACATCTAAAAGTGCAGAATTAATATTAGATTGACTATAGTTTTGTATTAAATCAATAGTAAGTTTATATTGAGCAACAGCATTTTTGAATGTATTAAAGGTGTTATCTGATCCTGAAGTTATTTGTACAGCCTTATATTTAGCATTACTGTCTACAGCTACATATTTGTTATACATTTCAACTGCTGATTGATATGCACTTTGAAGTTCAAGCATGCTATTTACTAAAGAAACAACTTCAGCACGACTTGTTTTTTGAAGTACTTGAGTTTTAAAAGCATCTTTATAAGCACTACTAAATAGTGTTGTTGAATCAATAATTTCAAAAGCTTTTTGAACAAATTCAGCCGATGTTAAGTTTTGACCTTCTTCAAATCCTTGATATGCAGTTGCGTTTAAAGCTTGGATTGAGGCATTATAGTTATCAACCATTTCTTTAACATTTTTAGCTGCTTCATTATTATCGACAACACCACTATCATTAGCTGTATAGTTAGGAACTGATTTTGAAGGTCATTGTTTTAACGTTTCTAAATCATTTCTATATGTAGCTCTATTTACATCATCAGCAAAAAGATAATTAATGAAGTAATTCATTTTGGCTTTAGTTGCTGCATCTTGTGAATTGTAATTATTAATGTTTAAGAACTCTTTAGCATCCTTATTTGCCTCGCTGGTAGGTGTATTAGCATAGCCATAAATTGACTCGTAAGTTTGAGTAGTTGTTACGATTTTATTTGCATCATATGAAGATTGTTTTAGATCACTTAATTGTGATTGTCATTTTTCATTATTGAAATTAGCTATAGTTCAATCTTTATACATCGCATCTTGAATAGCTGCTTGTTGAGCACTTGATAATGTAAAGTTTTTATATGAAAAATTCTTATATAGGCTGCTTGAACCACCATTTCTTGAAGTAGCAGTTTCTGAATTATTAAGAACTCTTAGCTTATTGTAACCTGTTCTATTTGAACCAGAACCCATTCATTGTACTTCAGATATGAATTCTAATTCACCTGTCTTCATAAGTGAACTACTATTATTGTAAATATCTGCTAAATTCAACTCACCTGTTTTGTCAGGAATATATTCATTCATTCCTTTTTGTTCTGGATCTTGAGAGAAGAAGGGAGCAGTTTTGCTGTTAAATACTTTCTTAAGAATTAATCTATTAGCGCTTGTTAATGATTTATAATCCTTTTTCATTTCTTCAGGTCATAAGTCAGGATCAGAATTAAAAGTTAGGTTAATTGTGAAATCTTTAGTTCTATCTTTGTAAGTTTGAGATTTAGCTTTTGCTACTACGTCAGCCGGAATTTCAGCTATTTTAGTTGTCTTCCCATCGCTTTCTTTATAATAAAGTTCATATCCATATGCATCGTTAGGAATGAAGTAGTTATATAGTTTATTTTTAAAACCTTGGTAGTTATTTATAGCTTTTTCTTTAATTTTTACATTAATTGCTCTGTATTTATTTCTGTTATAGTTAACTGAATTAGTAGCAACAAATGTACCTGAACAATCAGGTGCTGTTTTACAGTTTCAGTATAATCCTCTATAGTATGTCGTTACAGCTGTAATACCACCATTGTTATTACTTTTTCCATTAATATATGAATATTGATTATTAGGGAGAGTTTCTTGATTATCTATTGTTTCAAATTCAAGAACAACTGTAGGTTGATATACACCATTTGCATTAGTTCATTGGTTACCCATTGAAACTTGACCCATAAACACTGAGCCAACATCTGTTTTATTTTTACTATATGGTGAGTTACTTACAGGACGCAAGAATGCATTATTTAGGGTTTGTTTTAAAGGTTGTGTAGGATCTCCATCTTGATGAATCGTACCATTAATAATTTCTTGTATAGTTTCATCTGCATTGCTTTTAGAATCAATAGTCACATATCTTAAATTATTAACTAAGAATGGTCTATTTTTATTACTATTAAATCATCCTTCTGGAATATCAGCACCATTACTTCAGTTTTGATAAAATCCATTTTCACCAATGTATATAGGTTTAGTTTCAAATTCACTTGGATTTCAATTTAATGTACCTAAACCATCATCTGAAGCATCTGCTACAGTAATATCTCCTGTTATTAATGGCTTATCATTTTCTGAATTAAGAATATTTTTCACTAAACCTAAATACATTGTGTTAGGGACATTGGTTTCTTCATACTTGTAATTTCTAGCTATAACACTAATTCTCATTGAGTTATCTACAATTTGAAGATCGTTTGATAAAAAAATACCAAATGTTAAGTTACCAAATACATCAGGATAAAAGTAATTATTTGCATTAGGCTTAACATTATCCATTGGTGACTTAGGAATGTAATAGTTGTTAAAGGTTGCTCTTCATCTTCTTCTTGGCGATGTCGAAATCGCAAAGTAATCCTTAGGTTTACCTTCGTTTGTTATATCTTCAATTTTTACAACATTATCAAAATATTTATTTACAAGTTTGTGATATTTATCTGTTGAACTCGATGAGAACCATCCCTTATTTTGAATAGCTTGTTGATCTGTATTTGATTGAAAAGGCATTCATACATTTTGGTTAGATTCCAATTTATTTCATTCAAGGTTAGCTGAATCAATTGATGGATAAATATTACCAAAAATAGCATTATCTGCAGTCTTATCTCCGGTTTTAAAGATATTTATTTCTTTATTAGAAACATAATTTCCAGAAAAACCAGAATTATCTCCACCTAAGTCTTGCATACTATTTTCATCATCATTTGATGCTGAAATCAGCAATACACTAGGTACTGCTAGTATAGATGCAGAAGCTATAGGCATTATAACTTTTGCAATTTTTTTGTTCATTAATCAACTCCTTATTTTTTACTTATGTTTTCTTATTTTAGATATATTTTATGGTAATAGACCAATTTTTGTGTAATCACTTCGGTCTTTTGTAGATATATTATAAA
>NZ_JBTKTG010000007.1:0-46106 GCF_054456995.1 Mycoplasma tracheobuteonis
AAGTTATACAAGTTACTTATCTTTTCTAAATTTACACAAAATTATTTACAGTATCTAAAATATGGAAATAATTGTGGAATAGCAAATAAATAATGCTTGGATTTTTTATAAGACTATAATTAGAAGGTAGGCAACTACATAAAGGAAAAAATAAAAAAATTTAACAAATGGAAAACATTGATATTAGCAATGATGTCAGTGTCTGCACCTCTTGTTACTCTCAGTGCAGTTCCTTTAGAGGAAAAACAAAAGATTAACGAGGAAATCGAAGAAGGTGAAGAACATGAAATTAAATAAGAAAATTGTATTATCAAGTACACTAACTGTTTTAATTGTTTTTGTATCTTTATTACTTATTTGAATTTTTACTTTCTTGAATGATGATATATTTAAATCAATTTATAAAAATAAAATGTTATTATGGGTAGAAATCTTTCTTTCATTATTAATGCCAATATTTGCAGGATTTAGTACATATGTATTAATTAAAGAAATAGGGAAATGAAATTTCGAAAGAAATAATGATACTAATGCAAACAATTTGTTTAAATTAGTAACATTTTTAGGAATAATAACCATTACTGTAATTATATCTGTGTGTGGTGTGTACAAAATAAGTGTACCTATGTATGAATATTCAATCGACTTTATGAATCCAGATAAATCTTATGAACCTGATATCCCAGATGTACTAACATATGTTTTTCTAATAATGTATTCAGCAAGCTTTATTTGTTTCTTATGTAGTAATAGAACAATACAATATGCCAATAATCTTTTAGATAATAAAAAAATTAAAGCAAGTTATATATTCTTCCATTTACTTGTATTAATAATTTCATTAGTTATGCTTTCAACGATTGGAATATTTAGTTTAGATGTAAAAATGAGTTCTTATGAAGCAGTTATAATGACTATAGCAATATTTTCTACTTTTGCAGGTGCATCACTATTTAATCTACTTAATTTATCACTAAACCATAAATTGGTTAAAAACAAGATTACGGATAGAATGAATATTCATTTCAAATATTTATTTGTAGGTATTTCTATATTAATTATTAGTGTGGTGGCTTTAGGTTATTTCTACTACACAACTCATATTTCGCTTGCCTTAATTTGAAATCACAACATAACATTGAGTGATGAAATAAAACCATTAATTGGATTTTATTTCTTAATAATGTTTACTTCTTTTGCTTCGAGCTGAATGTTATCGATTTATTCAAAGCTACGTTTTAAAAATGATCTTATCTATAATCAAAAATAATAAGTTAAATATATTTAAACCTATATCTTTAGCCTAGATATGGGTTTTTATATATTAATAAAACCTCAAATAATTTCTGAGTTTGTATAACTGAAATGACTTTTAAGACTACCAGCAAGCTATATTTAGAAAATATGGTTAAAAATTACTTGTACAAATTAGTGAATTAGTTTGAGTGCAAGTTAAATGATATTATCAAAGCCCATTAAGAAGAGTAAAACTTTTCTTAATAAAGATTGATTTTTGAAATGAAATTTCCTTATGGAAAGTTTAAATTCTGAAGATTCTTTACTAGTGTTGGCATGAGGTAATCTTCTTCTCTTTACCCTTATATTTAAGGCTTATAACTCTAGGAAATAGGTGAAAAATAAATTAATTGAAAAAATAAAATAAGTTAAAATATAACAGTATGCAAAATATAGTTAAATTATTTAGCGAAGGAATAACAAATGCTGCAACAACCACAGTAGCACCAGCGGGAATAGATATATCATATAAAGTTTTCTTATGATTATCAGTTGTATTCATTATTTCGTTAAGCCTTCCACAATTATTTAAACTTATCAAAGAAAAAAGAACAGGAAACGTAAGTTTCGTTTCTTTCTGAATTTTCCATGTTGGTATCTTATTATGAGTTATTTGAGGAGCAACAAATAAAATAAATATGTTAAATGTTATTGTTGCCGATGGAATAAGTTTATTCGTAAATGGATATATGACTATTCTTCTTTATAAACATAAAAAAGAATTTAGTGCAACTAAGAAAATGTGAGGATACATCGGAGTTTTAGCTACATACATTATAGGAACTGTGTTTATTGCTTTCTATATAGTAGACTATAATAAAGCTGATGGAACAACATATTTTAAAGTTTCAAAAGAAGCATCTACAGCTATGGGATTCATATTCCCAGCTGCCACAACATTAGCATTTACTCCACAATTAATCCACTCATTTAAAACAAATGAATGACAAGGTGTTACATACTGAATGTACGTTCTATATGTAATCAACAACATTGTATGAATTATTTGATGAGGATTAGGGTTATCTAAAGAAGCATATGGTGACAAGAACTACGGTTCATTAATCGCTGGATTATGTTGACAAATTGTATCATTAACATTATTTAGTATCCAACTTGGATTCACTCTTTATGATAAGCATTTATTAAGTAAAGGGGTTAATCGTTCACTTCAAGCTAAAGCAAATTAGTTTGATACAGTAATATTAAATCACTAGCAATAGTGATTTTTTATATAAAAAAGTCACTATTACTAGTGACTAATATTGATCCCCATTGATTTTGATGTAAGTCTTAAGAGATAATTCTTCACTGAATAATTCGTGAATAATTCTAAGACCTAACTCAGGAGCTGCAAATGCATTTTTACCTGTAATAATCTTACCATCACATGTTGTTTGTTCATCTGAACGATTAGCTCCACGAGTTGGAAGACTTCATTCTGATGGGTATGATGAATAATGTATGTGAGGTGGGAGGATTTTAGCTTCCATTAATACATTAGGTGCATCACAGATAGCAAATATGTATTTATTAGCTTCATAGAATTGTTTAACAACTGCTAGTGAAGTGGGATTATTTCTTAGTGTTTGGCAACCTCTACCACCTGGGATAAAGATTGCGTTGTAATCATTAATATTAAATTCGTGTTTGATATCATCAATGTGAGCAAATCCGAATTGACCTGTAGCTGAAGCAATTTCCGGAGCAAAGAATGTAACTGTTTCGATTACATCAGCAGCTTTAAGAACAGATAGTGTTGAAGTTAATTCAATATCATTGAATTTATCTTCAGTAATAACTAATAATTTTAATTTCATTATTTTTTACCTCTCTTAATTACACCTTTATAGATTAAATAGAATAATAATGCAAAAGGTAGTAAAACAACTATGATAAAGATAATAATGTATGCTTTAATTCAAGCTTTATTTTCGTTTTTAAGTTCTAAATTAACTGCGTTTTTGATAGTTGATGCATCAGCACCAAGAAATGTAGAAGCTTCCATATAACGCTTGCGATCGTACATAATCATTAGTACAAATAAGATAGAAATACCAATGATAACAGCTAAGTCAATATAAAGAAGAACATAAACATCACCAAAAGCATTATTTAAAATTTTTAGCCAGTCTAAATCCATGTTAAATTTAATGGTAGGATTGTTAACTTTAACAATTCAATGTCCATCTCATAGATTTAAAAGTAATAAGATTACCCCATTAAATAATAGGAAATAAGTCATGAAGAAAGCAAATATTCAAGATAATCTAAGTAATTTAAAACGAATTCCACGATATGAATCTGCGATAACTGTAACAGCTGCTAAATTACCATTTTTGTAGTTATCACGACACATTTGTTCAGTTCTTCTTCAAGATTTATTTTTGGTTAAAGCTTTAGTAAATAAACTTAGGCTAATTAAGAATAAGATACCAACTAGAACATACCAAGCAATACCTTGGTTTTTGTCTATTCTAGTATTGAGAAAGTAATTCGTTAATATCCCAGCTATAGAAATCAAGAATAATATAAACCAGAAAAGAAATTGCATTATAGTAATATGTTTTTCACGTTTAATTAGATTATAAACGGGAGTAGCAATAGTCTTTTGAGGATCTGGTGTTAATTTAGATTCCATTGTTGTCTCAAGAGTTTGAGGCACTTGAGTTGTGACTTGGTTTAAGTCATTGTTATTAGGTGATATATTCACATTCACTCCTAACTAATTTGTGCTACCGGCTAATTCTTTTGGTTCTGAATTTGATTCTGTAGGTTGTGGTTCTTCCTTATGATTTCCATTAGAATCAATTTTAAACTTAGATAAGTTATCAAATAAAGCTTTCATAACATCTTGAGTATTAATTGATTCTTTTACAACTGGAATTAAGTTAAAGATTTGAGCAGAAATATGTGTTAAGTTTTCTTGAGCTGATGGCGTTAATGAAGAAACTAAGTATTTTGCAACATTTAAATATTCCTTAGCTTTATCAGAAAGCCCTAAGTCCTTGTAATCTTTAACGTTATTAATTTCATCTACAATATATTTTGTAAGTTCTTTGTTTTGCTCTTCTTTAGATAATGAATTAAAGTTTGGATTTTCTTTTTCAAGTTTTTCTTTTGATTTTTCTATGTAATCGTTTAAACCAGAATCTTTAGATATAGTATCTGAATTTTCTTTTGAAACATAGTTTCAAGCAATGTCTTTAACCATATTTTGGAAATCAGTGTTATTTAATACAGCACTTGATTTATTTAAAGCTTCTACAATTTCGTGTAGTTGTTCTTTAGTTCATTCAGATTCAGGATTTTGCATTGCTGCAAATAATCTAGATCCTGTGTTAAACAAGTCAGCTATAGCAACTGTTCCAAGAGCAATACCTGAAACTGATGCTCCTTTACCAGCAGTCATAATTTTTACACCAACGTTTGTGGCATTAGCAGCAGATGTATTATTCATTGCTGTAGTAACTACGTTAGACATTAATAAGGTTCCAGGTAAAGTTAAAACAGCATTAGTAGTACCAAATAAAAATCTAGTTCAAATTCTATTTCCACGTTTACCTTTAGCTTTTCTTGCTTCTTTCTTCTTTTTACGTCTTTTAATAGTGCATAACTGAATAATAAATGTAATGAAGAAGAATAGACCTCTTATTGATCAATAGATTGGAATAGCTAATATAGTGATAAAGAAAGGAACTGCAGCCTTGGCTATGGTTTCAGTATCCTTGCTTTCACCATCGGAGGCAACTTTAGCAACAATTTCAGGAGTAGTGTTGTATAAAACAACACAAATAATCATTGTTAGGATAATACTTACAACTTTAAAGATAGATCATTTATAGTTAAATCAAAATCCAATTAAGAATGCTAATGCACATAGTCCTAGGATTATGTAAGGAAGGTATGGAGCTACTGAAGCCATTCCTTCTACTACAGGACTTAATTCATTAGATATGCTTGATAAAGGACCACTGTCGGCACTGGTCCCTTCACTAAAATATTGAAGCATTATAGATATTGAGCCTTAGGTAATTTTTTTCAAGGATCTTTTCTAGAGATTCTATCTATAAATAAGTGACCATCTAAATGATCTAATTCGTGTTGAAATACAATAGCTATGTAGCCTGATACTTCATAACGTAATCATTTTTTGTTGTAGTAACTATAAGCATCTACTACGACACGATCTGAACGATGAACAAAACCTTCTTGGTTAGGTCATGATTCATCAACTGATAAACAACCCTCTCCTTCTTCTAGGGCGATTTTTTTATTACTTTTTGCGACTACACGTGGATTAAATAAAACATCTTTAAATAAAACATTTCCTTTATCATCTTGCACAAAGACATAAAAAACATTTTTTAAGATTCCGTATTGTACTGCAGCAACTCCAACTCCTGGACGGAATTGTGTTCCTTCAGTTTGTGAATCATCAATGTGATATATCATTCTTTCTGCTAGATCAATATCCTCTTCTGTAAGGGGAATTGGTACGTCGTGTGATCTTTTTCTAAGCACAGGATCAGGTAACTGTACTATTTTAATATCGTATTTTTTATTCATATTTAAATTATAATATATATAAAAAATTACTATAATTAATATATTAATTATAGAAAGGTAGATATGCAAGGCAATTACAATATACTAGTTTTAAGTACTGTACTTATAAATATTGCATTTTTAGTAATGGGATATTTAATAGGTTCTTTAAATACTTCTATCTTATTTAGCAAGTTCTTAAACAAAGATGTAAGGTCGCAACACTCGCAAAATGCAGGTGCTACTAACGCTTCAAGGGTTTTTGGGGTAAAAGTTGGTGTTTTAATCTTGCTTATAGATGTTTTCAAAACAATTGCTACTGTAGGAATTGCAACAGGAATAGCTTATTGAGTTAATGCAGCTCCTCAAGTGCATTCAGCTACGGATGCAAGCCAACAAGCTTTTAAACAATATCAAGCTATTGTTGCAGTTCCGATGCTAGCAGGAATTGGGGTTGTTTTAGGTCATTGTTTCCCAGTATTCTTTAAATTTAAAGGTGGTAAAGGTGTAGCTTGCAGTATAGGGCTACTTATTAGCTATAACATAGTACTTTTACCTATAGCTGCAGTTATCTTCTTTACAATAATATTTTGAAAAAAATATGTATCTTTAGCAAGTATGGCAGCAGCTGTATTGATAATTCCATTTGTATTTGTACCTTGAATGTCTAATTCTATAATTGCTTGAGCTACGAACTTTAATTGATTAGAATGAACCAAGCACGTAGACTTAAAAGTTATTGCTAACGATCAAAAAGGATTTATTGATTACATAGCAAATACAGTAATAAATTACTATTCTATTTATAATGGATTTATTTATATAGGAGCTGTTGGATTAATTTTATATACACATAGAAGTAACATTCAACGCTTAATTAAAGGCGAAGAAAGAAAATGAAGTAAATCTAAAAAACAAACAAGCGATGCACAATAGTGCATTTTTGTTTTGCTTTTTGCAAATCCAATGGATAAGCCTATGATATAGGTATATAACACTATAATTTAGGAATGTTAAAGCATAAGAAAAACTAAGGTTACCCTTAGTTAATCTAAATATTATTTAACAATATTGTAGAATGCTTTGATTCCTTTGAATTCTGAAACAGAACCAAGTTCTTCTTCAATAGCTAATAAACGATTGTATTTAGCAATTCTATCTGTACGTGATAATGAACCTGTTTTAATTTGACCTGAGTTCATAGCTACAGCGATATCAGCGATTGATGTATCTTCTGTTTCCCCTGATCTATGTGAAACAACTGCAGTCATGTTTGCTTTTTGAGCCATTTGGATAGCGTCAAATGTTTCTGTAATTGAACCAATTTGGTTAATCTTAATTAAGATTGAGTTCATTGATTTTTCTTCAATAGCACGTTTTAAGATTGCTGTGTTTGTAACTGTTAAGTCATCTCCAACGATTTGTAATTTATCACCCATTTCAGCTGTGAATTTTTTGAATCCAGCTCAGTCACTTTCAGCAAATCCATCTTCGATTGAGATGATTGGATATTTAGCAACAAGTGATTTTAGGTATTCAGCCATTTCGTCTGATGTGTATGATAATTTAACATCTTCTAAGTGTTCAAATCCAGGTTGTTTAGATTCGATAGCAGCTTTTAATTTTTTGAATGTGTAAACACCATCTGCATATAATTCTGATGAAGCACAGTCCATAGCAATAGCTACAGCTTTTTCACCTTCTTTAGCAGGTGTATATCCAGCAGCTTTAATAGCTTCAACTAAAAAGTCTAAAGCTTCTTCATGTGATTTGAAGTTAGGAGCAAATCCACCTTCGTCACCTACTTGTACTCCGTGTCCATTTTTCTTAAGTAATTTAGCTAAGTTGTGGAATACGAAGTTAGCCATTTGTAATGCTTCTCTAAATGATTTTGCACCAACTGGCATAATCATGAATTCTTGGAAGTCGATTGTGTTAGAAGCGTGTTCTCCACCGTTAATAACGTTTAACATAGGAACTGGTAATTCGTGAGCGTTGAATCCACCTAAGTATTTGTATAGAGGAATTTGTAATTCGTTAGCAGCAGCTCTAGCAACAGCAAGAGAAACTCCTAAAATTGCGTTAGCACCAAATTTAGATTTGTTTTCTGTACCATCTAATTCAACCATTTTCATATCAATTTTACGTTGATCTGTAACTTCCATTCCTAAAATGTGAGGAACGATATCGTTGTTTACGTGGTTAACAGCTAACATAACACCTTTACCACCGAATCAGTTTCCTTCAAATTCTGATCCTTTATCTCTTAATTCTAGAGCTTCACGTGAACCTGTTGAAGCACCTGATGGAACTTTAGCGATTCCGTATCCACCAAATTCTGTGAATACTTCAACTTCAACAGTTGGGTTACCACGTGAGTCTAAAATTTCACGTGCATGAATTTTTGTAATTGCTGACATTTTGTCTCCTTTATTTATTTAAGATTTTGTTTTATTTGCAAATAATTAATCTTTTTAAAGATTAATAGTATTATAGCATTATTATAAAAGTGCGTATTTTATAAAAAACTAAAACAAATAATAAATTTTACTCGCTAGAATTATATTCATAGATATTTATAAAGGTGATCTAAAAATAAAATCTATTAATAAACTCAAGCATAATTTTCATATCTACTATTATTTATATTCATCTTTTCAATTGAAAGCATCATACACCATTGTAAAATGTGAATAAGGCCAGTTACTACATTTATTAACAATCCATTTGATTAAACGATTCTTTTCATCAAACATATCAGCTTTTAAATTGTATTTTTTGCAATAAGCATAAGCACGACAACGTCAAAAATTATTAATAAACACTGTTGAAGCTAACTGACTTACTCAAATTACATAAATAATTCCTCGAGCATTTTGATTCGAGATGAAATACCATATAGTAAATGAAATATTCATTATTAGAAATAACAATAAAACACTGATGGATAACCAAAAGAAAAAGTATATCTGAAGTTTAAATTTATGTTTGTTTAATAAAGATATATTTAAATCATTTTCACTAAAAGAATCTTGTTTTTTAAAATAAACTCATTTGTATATTCATCCTATAAATTTATTCGATGTATTATTTAAAAAATGTATTTTTTGATTTCTAAATTTTTTAGAAAACCTAATGTGGGTATTGATATCACTCTTTATACGATACATAAAATACAATATTTCAGTGATAAGAAGAAAAACGATGTTAATAATAAAAATAATATTTCTTATGTTTTGATTTTTATTTTCTCAACTATGGAATCAAATTCAAAATATGAAACCAAATTGCGTGGTAATTATTGCGATATATACGAAGCTTATGAAAATAAAATTAAATATTATTCAAGCATTTTCTCTTTTCATTTAATACCCCGATCCATAATCATCATTTTCGGTATTTCTTATTATTAAATCATTCACTTTTGAAACTAAATTATCTCTTTCAGTAGCAAATATATCTCTTATCTGAGTTAGCGATGAAAGTAAATCTAACTTTTTTTCATATGACATCTCATTTTCTTTTAGGAATAATAATAAGTCGTTTAAATTAAGCAAGATTGCATCGATTCTTTCGATATTTTCGTTATAAGTAGAAAAACTTTGTTCTTTATTTAAATCATGTGCATATTTTATCTTTAGAATAAGTAATACTCAATTTAATCAAATAGGGAATAAATTGACAATTTTTTCACTAGAGATACTTAAATTGTTTAATAATTTAAGCCTATCTTCTTCTGAAATTCTAAAAAAGTTATTCACAGCACTTGAATATAAAGTGTATGAGTTATTGCTGTTTTGTTCTTGATTCAAATTATGAGTATAAGATATCATATCTTGTCTCCCTTATTTATTAATATCTTTCGTCACAATAATCATCATCGTTATTATATCCAGATTGGATGACTATGGATTTTAGAGAAACAATTTATCAATAATGTATTTTTTTCATACTCTGAAAAATTATTGATAAATTGTTTCAGTTTTTCGATGAATTCTTTATTGAACTCAGTATTTTTTGAGATCATTGGATTTAGTGCATTAGTCGTATTAGAATTGCAATAACGACATATAAATAATTATTTTATCGTATCATTTCTAAACAAATATGTATTTTTATTATAAACCCATGATATGTTATTACTCAAAATAGATTGTTTTGTTCCGGAAATAATCTTTTTTATTTCAAATGTATCAATAAAATAAATAAACTGTATTTTGGATTTAAATAAAATTCTAAATAACCTTCCGAATGCTAATCTAGTGATAGATTCTATGCTTTTAAATGCCTATTATGAAATGCATGTGTATAAGAAAATCCATATAGTAATTTGTCGAATGATAAGTTTTTATGAATATTTAAATAACATTATAGGTAGTTAGTTTAGTATAAAAGAATTGAGCAATGTAATCGATTTGCTTGATAAATTAAAAAATAACTTAGTAGTAATTAAAACTATAAAACAAATAGAAAATATTTTCAATTAAAAAAAAGAATTTTGGGTGTACCTAGATATGTCGATGAATAAATTGGGTATCTCAGATGTTAAAATGTATAGATTTTACTATTGTGCAGATTCAAAAGATTTAACTTTAAAAATCTTTGGCTACATCATAAAATATATGACTATTATAAATAAACAGAAATCATTGCAGCTAGTCAAAGCTTTAGAATTTAAAAATGATCGATATTTCATTAATTTATATAAGTTATTAATTATATTATCTTCTTAATTTAAATGATGATTTAAAGGGTTTAACCCCTAGCTTCAATATTAATGTATTAAATATCAATAAATTATTGATTTTTAACTGTAGTAATATTAACTTGTAAGTTGAACAGTTAAATTACCACTTTTTTCTAAAAAAATACGTAATTTTTTAATACAAAAAAGTTAGATTTTATCTAAATAAAACATTAAATTTGAATTTTTTAAATATATTTAAACCTGATTTCTTTGTAAAACTTAATATCTAATCGATAAATAGATAAAAAGTTCATTATTTGCTAGTTTTTATAGTTTAAAATCAATTATTTAGTTTTTAATAATTAATTTATTCGTTTATTAAAAATGTATAAATCATTAGAAATAAATGCATTTGTTAAGCTAAAAGAACACCATGTGCAGTAATTTGAAGGGTAATTTAAAAATTTAAAAGTGGTAAAACAACTGTTCAATCTGAAAGTGGTAATTTAACTGTTCATTTCACAATAAATTATTGATTTTTAACTGTAGTAATATTAACTGAAAAGTAAAGTATAATTAAAATACTATTTTAAACGATATATTTAAGGAGAAAAAAATGAACAAACCAAGATTACAAGATGACTTTTATGAATATGTTAATTTTGAATGGTTAAGAGATACAGAAATTCCTGCAGATCGTGCATCAATTTCTTGCTTTGGTGAACTTGATATCAAAGTTGAAAAATTACTTAAAGGACTTACAGCAGATTGAGCAAGTGGTAAAAAGCCTCTACCATCAGACAAAATGATTCATGAATATGTAAAACTTTATCAAATGTTAATTAATGCTGAAAAAAGAGCTCAACTAGGTTGAGAACCTGCACGTAAGCATTTAGATAGAATTTTAGAGATCAAAAGCTTTAAAGAATTAGCAGATAATTATGCTGAATTTGATACTTCATATTCTTCATTACCATTACCACTTGGAATTGGCGAAGATTTTATTGATAACAAGAAATACATCTTATGATTAGAAGATCCAAGACTAATTTTAGGATCTAAAGAAACATATGGAAACCCTACTCAAAAAGAAAAATTAATTACAGCTTGAAAAGAAATGTCATTTGATTTATTAGTTTCATATGGTAAAAGTGCTGATGAAGCAAATAAACTTGTACAACAAGCTTTAGAATTTGATAATTTCCTTGTTGAATTTGTACTTTCAAACGAAGAAAAAGCAGATTACACCTCACTATATAATCTAAAAAATATTGAATGATATAAAGAAACTGTAAAAAGCTTTGATATTAAGAAAATTGCTGAATCATTAGTAAATAAAGAAGTTAAAGAAATTTCTTGCTCTAATCCAAGATTTGTAGAAAACATCGACAAAATATATTCAGAAGCAAACTTTGAAGCCTACAGAGCTTTATTATTTATCAAAAACTTATTAAGTGCAGCTAACTTTATGAGTGAAGAAATTAGACTTAAAGCTTCACACTTCAAAAATGTTTTATACTCAATTGCAAAGCCTCGTGAATTAGAATTATATGCCTATGACACAGCTACAAAATACTTCTCAATGCCACTTGGAATGTATTATGCTCATGAATATTTTGGAGAAAAAGCTAAAAAAGATGTTGAACACATGGTTGCAAGTATGATAGATGTTTATAAACAACGTCTTGAAGAAAATACTTGATTAACACAAGAAACAAAAGACAAAGCTATTTTAAAACTATCAAAATTAGGCGTTATGGTTGGGTATCCTGAAGAAATAAAACCTTACTATTCACAATTTATTACTAAAACATATGAAGAAGGATCAAATGTTTATGAAAACATCTTAAACTTTGATTCAATTATGTATAAATATGAAATGTCTCAATATTTAGAACATGTAAATCCGAAATATTGAGGTATGTCACCTGACGTAATTAATGCATACTTTAACCCATTTGGAAACCACATTGTGTTCCCAGCAGCTATTTTACAAGCTCCATATTATGATATCAATCAATCTTCATCAGCTAACTTTGGTGGAATTGGTGCAGTTATAGCTCACGAAATTTCTCACGCATTTGATAACAATGGATCACAATTTGATGAAAATGGTTCAATGGCAAACTGATGAACCGATCATGATAGAGCTAAATTTGCAGAAAAAACTCAAGCTGTTATCGATTTATACGACACACGTGTAACACCATACGGAAAAGTTAATGGTAAATTAACTGTATCAGAAAATATAGCTGATATTGGTGGAGTTGCTTGTGCATTAGAAGCTGCTCAAAAAGAAAAAGATTTTGATGCTAAGAAATTCTTCGAAAACTGAGTAAGAGTTTGAAGATTAAAATCTGGTGAAGGATATGCAAGAAGACTTCTAGAAACAGATGTTCATTCACCTGCAAAAGAAAGAGGAAATGTCTTAATGATGAATTTAGATCTTTTTGCTGATGCTTACGATATTAAAGAAACAGATAAAATGTATTTAGCTCCAGAAAAAAGAATTAAGATTTGATAATGATAATACCCGTCAGGGTATTTTCTTTATATTTTTGTCAAATTGAAAAAAAGGAACTAAAAGTACTATGTCCTAGGAATGAAAATAAAAATGAGAGATAGCGATCTCTCATATTACTTATGATATTATATTGATTTTAAACTATTTTTAATAGTACTTCTTTAGAAGCTTCTTTACCTTCTAAATGATTTCTTTCAACACGAATAATTTCAATTTTTTCATTTCCCATTGTGTGTAATCCGTGTTTTTGTCCACGACGGAATCCTTTGATTAATCCTTCTAATTCTTCGATAGTATTAGCTTGTGCTACTACTTCATCTTTGTTTAATAATCTTGCTTTGTATTTATACATAAATACCTCCGTTATTTCTATTTATATTATAATCCTAATTAGTATCTCAACATAAAAATGAATAAATTTCCACAAAATTTCCACATTTATGGAAATAATGTGGAAAATATAAATACAACTATTTTTAAGTATAAAAATATAAAACTAGTATAAAAAGTAAAATGTATTAGAATATAAATTATGAGTAAGAAATCAAAGATTATAGGATGATCATTATTTACAACAGGAATAGTATTGGGAATAGGCACAATAGCAGCTTGTGCCTATATTGCTATTAAAGATTACGTTGAAAATTTAGGAAGTGATGATAAAGAAACAATTACTATTAAACCTGTGTATAATGCTCCAACATGGCAAAAAGAAGTAAGTTCTTTAATACCACTTAATGATAAAGAAATGCAATTCTTTAGTGGGCTAGACGAAGAGAGTAAGGATAAAGCTTTACAAAATGCCAATAAATTAGGTGAAATTAGTCTAAATCAGTATCAAAATAATGAAGGAACTTATGTAGAATATGTAGATCCTTACACTGAAATTAAATTTAGAGATTTTGCTTACTATATTGACAAAAACGACGAAACCAAAAATAGATATTTACTCGGACCTGGTGGACTAGCTTATTTAGCTAATGAATTTAAACGTAAAGTAACTTTTGGACCTGAAGTCTTTGATTTAGAAGCTATTAATATTAATGATTTTACAATTATTCCTGCTAGCGCTAATGGTTTATATATTCCAAGTACTAAAAATATTTATATCAATGGTGCATTCATGTGTGAAACAGATGCTACATTATATGATAGAGTGGCAACCATAATGCAAACATTATTCCATGAATACATGCACCATTGAGCTAATAATTATGCTGAAATTGCCTTGATAAGTCAAGACAAGATTTCTAACGGAAGCATTATTGATCCAAATTCTAAAGAATTACTTCCGGTAAATTATTATCAACCTGAAACATCTAATAAATCATCTTTATTAGATAAAGCTTTTTCAAGTGCAGATACACAATATTGAAATGCGTATTTTGCTAATAATTTTAAAAACTTATTAAATTATGATGTAAGTGCAAAATCTTATATTAAACCTGAAATTTTAGCATTACTAAGAGAACGTTGAGTAGGTGCTTATAAAGCAACAAATACTAGTGACGCTTTATATTCTAATTTTTCTCCAAAAGACCTATGAGAATTGTCTAATGGAATTAATAATGGAACACTATTCCCTTCAAGTAACCGTACTCTACTAAGAAAATTAGAAAGCAAACCTGATGGATTTTGATATTCTCCTGATGAAAAATTCACTTTAGGTGCAGGTGATTTAAGATATTACTATTCACTAACTGAATTGGTCCCAAGGGAATATCTAAAATATGCTTTTGAGTCTTACTACAACATAAATGAACCAAATCCCGGTGCTATTGCTCAAGAAAAAAGAGAAGAATTTTCTTCAGGATACTTTGGAAATATGAAATTTCACTATGATAAAACTTCTCAATCATATGAAATAAGACCTAGTTCAGTTGCTGAAGACTATGGTAAAGTGTTTATGAATAATTTTGATTCTTTACACAGAAGTGGTTGATATATAAATGATAATTTTGGTTTAATAGATCCAAACCCTATAAAATATTGAGACCCTATTAAAGGAAAATGAGTTCTAAAAGAAGTAAGAGGCTCAAGTTCTATAATGTATCCTACTTCACCTTTTGCACTAGAGTCTTATCGAACTAATGATCCTATTTACAAGTCACAATTAGAAAAAATTCAAGAAAATAATTCAGAAGATTTTTATAGAGTTTTCCTCAAAACAATGGGATATGGAAGTGAAATATCACAAATTTATTATGATAACTCAGGTTGAAAATGAGTAGGAAATACTTATTCTCAAGTTGAAAAGAATCCAAATAATATTAAAAAAATTAAATTTAGTGGATACCTTAAAGACAAAAATCACAGTGGTATAGTCGTTTTAGATAAAAATGGTGGTTTAGTTGCTGAAACAAACATTATTTATTTAGATACTTTTAATTTCTTTGGTCACAGTACATTTGATACAGGTGCTAGAATAAATAGTCAAAATGAAGAAGATTCTAAACTTCGTCAAGAACAACTAGATAATAGAATTTATGCTAATAATGGCTACTTAAGTTACATAACTGAAGAATATATTAATCCTGGAAATAAAGGCTATATTTATTTTTGAGATGACTTAAATAAAAATGGATTAGTAGAAGAAAATGAAATTGTAAAAGATCATCAAATTTCACTTCCTGAATCAAGATGAGTTACAACATATCGTTCTGAAAATAATCAATCATATTACACAGTACGAAATAAGAATAATCAAACGATAATTGAGTGGAAGTAAGATGTAATGCTATAATTAAGATATACCGAAAGGAGGATAACAATGGAATGAGATTTTAGTAAATTAAAAGTTGGTTCAATGATCAATGTTCAAGGATATAAGCATAATGGTTATTTATATCGCCAATGAAATTCTGCTAAAGTAGTTTTTCACAACAAAAGACATATAGTACTATTCTTAAAAAACACTAAAGTAGCTGAATATGAAAAAGATGTAAATGGCTGAAGATATACTGAAAATGCAATCTGATTTTTACCTAAAGATGCAATGTATAATGCTATTGTCTTGTTAAAAGAATCTGGACCATATTATTATATAAATATGGCATCTAAACCTATATTTGAAGATAATACAATTAAATTTATAGACTATGATTTAGATGTTAAATGTTATCCTGATAAAGAATTACAAGTTGTTGATAGAGATGAATTCGCCCTTCATTCTAGAGAAATGAAGTACTCAGAGGAACTTAAAAATTATTTATTTAAAGAACTTACTGAAGTAATGAAAATGTATAGTGAATATCAATATTTCTTTAATCCCGAAATAATAAATTACTATTTAGATATCTTAAGAAATGATAAGTTAATCTCAGATAAAGCAGTAGAAAGATACACGAGATTAGGAAATAAACAATATTCAGAAGAAAGCGAAATGTTTAGACAAGTAACAAGAGGTTACAAAAGAAAGAGTCATTTTTAGGGCAACCTAAAAGTGATTTTTTATATGCTTTTTTATAATATGGAACAAAATATGAAAAAACATTATTGTAGCAATTCGATAACATTTATCCTTTATAATAAATTAAGAGTAAATATTTATTAGTCAAGGAGGTAGGATTGTATGCTATTTGTTATAACATTTAGTTTAATCATATATTGGTTATGATTCACGAAAACAAAGGTCTTTCCAAGTTTAATTAATAAGATATTACCATCATTGATTAAGCAAGAAAAATACATACAACCTAGCTTCTTCAAGTGAATAAATAAACAAATTATGATTAGAATTATAGTTTTAGGAGTAGTTACTGTTACTGATGAGATAATAGCTTCATTGCTTATTAAAATGATAGCTAATTATGGCGAATTAAACTATTTATCAATTTCTAACAGAACTTTGATTCTTGTTTCTTGCCTTATAACAAATATTGGGAGCATTCTTTTTGCACCATTTGCTATTCAAAATATTTTTCTTCAAAACAAACTGACAAAATTAAGAATGATGAATGCTTCAAATTTTGATAAAGATAACTTTGATGACTTGTTCCTAGATGCAAAAGATAAAGAACAACTAGCTGTGAATAATAAGATTTGTAAAATTATTCTTGTTGCAAACTATGATAAAGAAACGATTAGTAGATCTAAACAAGTCAATTCAGCACCATTTATAAAAAGTAAGAATATTATGTGAAATTACACAGCACTAATGTTTTGTAATTCTTATAAATTAAAGGATACTGATTCAATTCTTATCCCAGAAATGCTAAAGAATTTTTATGCTGCTAAAATACATTTTAAAAAGGATGAATGCTAATGGTTGGAGTATTATGTGCAATTGCTTATTTTATTTATTTGCTTATGACTAAAAATAAAATTCTATATATTCTGAAAGAAAGCTCACGACAATATTTCATAAGTCATAATATAAAAATTGATAGCAATATATTTAAATTCATAAATAAAAAGCTCTTTATTGGTATCCTATGATATTTATTCATTATGGCTGTTGGAATTACATATGTAGCAATTATGGAAATTTTATGAAGCAATGGTATAGCTACGGAATGAAAAAATAATAGCTTATCTTTTATATTTGAAATTTTCGATATTACTTTCAGTTGTGGTGGTTTATTCTTTATTGCCTTTAATATTTCCCTTATGTTTAAATTTAATAATTGAAAAATAGAAAATGATATTCTTGATGGAAATAATACTCTTGAAAAAGAAATATATAAGAGCCCAGAAGAACATCAAATTACATTCGAAGATGATAAGAAAAGTTATATATACAGAGGTTATATGTTTAAAATAACTGATTATTTAACTAATAAAAATGCTGTATATAAAGATAACAAATATTCAGGATTTTATGTAGATGCAAAAAGATATATTAATGCTAAAGATAATGGGTGAAGATATCTACTTTTACTATTTCCTTTAGATTACTGTACTTTTGATGGAAAACTAATTCAATTAACTTACTATCAAGACTTTTATAAAAAATATTTTAATTCTCAAAAATAATCATTTTCGTTCTGCAAGCAATTGCAGAATTTTTTATGTAAAAAGCAGCTAAATAGCTGCCTAAAATGTTATTTAGATGATTTTAAAAATTTTCAGTGTCATGTATCTAAGTAGATAACTACTTCATCAAGTAATGGTTGTACTCTATAAGAAATGTTATCCATTTTACCAATGTATTGAAGAAGTGTATTTAAGTCTTCTACAACATAAGAAAATACTTCACTTGAAACAAAATCTTTTGCTTCAACTTCTTTAATTAAAGAGTGTTTAGATGCTTCTTGATAACTACCTAAAGCATTATATCCTAGCATTAAAAGTTTTTCAGCAACTGCATCAAGTTGTTCAGTTGTATCATCGTATAATTTATCTAATTGTTCATGGATTTCAAAAAAATCAGAACCTTTTAAATTTCAGTGAAAATTTTTAATTTTAGCTTGTAATAAGAATAATGAAGCTTGTAAAGTAATTAATTCATTTTTGTTATTCATAATAACCTCTTTTCTAGAGAAATTGTAACACTTTGAAATATAAATTCAAGTATAGAAATTTAAAAAAGTTTATTTTTTAGATATTTTTTAAGCAAAAATAAATTTTTTTAGAAAAAAAGTTAGGAACACCTAACTATTATATTTTTTAAAATAAATAATTTTAACTTTAAAAATTGGATTATTTTAAAAGCTCAATTAAACTATTAGCAGATTTCTATATTTCTTATTTATTTTCTACTTTTTCTGGCAAAAATTGTTCTAAGAAGTGTGCTAAACCACTTTGATCACATCTAAGTTCTGTAACCACATCAGCAATTTCTTTAAGTTCATCAACTGAGTTTTGCATAGCAACTAAAGTACCAATACGACCTTTTGTAGAAGCATCATTCATTGAATCACCAATGTGCATAGCGTTAGCAGGATTAATTCCTTTTGATAAGCAGTAACGTACTTCTTCATCTCCTTTAGAACAGTTTGCTTTAGTAATTTCTAATATATTATTTTTAGAACCTGAAAGAGAAACTTCAAGCTTACCTTCGAATTGTTTTTGTCATTTAACAGCTAATCTACGCATTTTTGCACCTGATAATGATCATACAAGTGCTTTATAAACTGGAAAATCGTTGTGGTATTCTTTGTATGAGTGAGCACTTTTTCTTCCGAATCCACCCATAAATCATCTAAATACTCTATTTTTTACATAAGCTTGTTCTCTAGCGTTTGAGTTATAAACTACAAAACAAAAGTGTTTTGAAAGTTGATCAAATAATTCTTGAGCAACATCTTTAGACATGATTTCTTCATTTACAATAACACCATTTTCAACTGTTTTTGCTCCATTTCATGCGATATAAGTTTCAACACCTGTAATGTCTTTTACAAGATTACTTGTTTTAGGTGAAACCCCTCTTCCAGTAGATACTACTACAGGAATAGTTTTATTTAATTCACTAAGAACTTGTTTTGTATATGGAGTAGCAGTTCTTTGTCAGAATTTGATTTCATTTGTATCTAACGTTGTTCCATCTAAATCGATAAAAATTATTTCTGGTTTATTCATATATATTCTCCTTGAAAATAAGTATTTTAATTATACTAATGAAATATTTAATTCTTATAATATTTTTTGATTTGGAAATAGGCAAGTAATGAACTAATTGTAAATTATCATTTTTCACTGAAATTAAAAGTAATAGGCTCAAAACATCATAAATTAGAAAGTTTTTAAAGAGAAATTAAATTTAGAAAATT
The DNA here is from genome assembly GCF_054456995.1 of Mycoplasma tracheobuteonis. Lineage (NCBI taxonomy): Bacteria > Bacillati > Mycoplasmatota > Mollicutes > Mycoplasmatales > Mycoplasmataceae > Mycoplasma > Mycoplasma tracheobuteonis. Next base: position 19,769 of record NZ_JBTKTG010000007.1, read on the forward strand.
AAAGAAAAAAAGCAGATTTCGGCTTTAAAATAAGCTAGATTTTTTCTCTAGCTTATTTTGGGAAAAAATGTAAAATATGGTTACATATTGAGTTGGAATTTTTGGACATTAAACTTAATGTGTTAAATATCAAAAATTTAAAAGGAATATTTATGAAAAAGACTTTATTTGATGAAAAACAATATTTAGATAAAGTACATGCTTGATGGCGTGCAGCTAACTTTCTTTCAGTAGCTCAAATCTACTTAAGAAATAACCCATTAATGAAAGATGGATTAAAAGCTGAAGACGTTAAAATGTACCCTATCGGACACTGAGGAACAATCCCAGGTCAAAACTTAATTTACGCACACTTAAACCGGGTAATTAACAAATATGGTGTAAACATGTTCTACATCGAAGGACCAGGTCACGGTGGACAAGTTATGATTTCAAACTCATACTTAGATGGAAGTTACACAGAATTATTCCCAGAAATCACACAAGATGAAGCTGGAATTAAGAAAATGTGTAAGAGATTCTCATTCCCTGGTGGAACAGCATCACACGCTGCTCCTGAAACACCTGGATCAATCCACGAAGGGGGAGAATTAGGTTACTCACTTTCACACGCAACAGGAGCTATTTTAGATAACCCTAACATTATCGCTGCTGCTGTTATCGGTGATGGTGAAGCTGAAACAGGTCCACTTGCTGCAGGATGATTCTCAACATCATTCATTAACCCTGTAAATGATGGTGCTGTATTACCTATCATTCACATTAACGGTGGAAAAATTTCAAACCCAACAATTATGTCACGTAAAACAGATGAAGAAATTACTTCAATGTTAGCAGGATACGGATGAGAAGCTATTATTGTTGAAGCAAACGTATTTGATCAAGAAGGTATTCACCAATTAATGGCTGATGCTTTTGACAAAGCTGTTGAAAGAATTTTAGAAATCCAAAACGAAGCTAGAAAATTACCAGCTGAAGTTGCTACAAGACCAATTTGACCAGCACTTGTAGTTCGTACACCTAAAGGATGAACTTGTCCACACAAAATTAATGGAGAAACATTTGAAGGAAGCTTCAGATCACACCAAGTTCCACTTCCAGTTACATCTGAAAATCCAAAATTAATAGGTGAATTAGAAGCATGATTAAAATCATACAAACCAGAAGAATTATTCGATGAAAATGGTAAATTTAAACAAGAATATGCTGATATCGCTCCAAAAGGTGATATGAGAATGGCTATGCAACCAATCACAAATGGTGGCGTAAACCCTAGAGCATTAAACTTACCAGACTGAAAAGAATTTGGATTAGAAATTAATAAACCAGGTGAAATAAAAGACCAAGATATGGTTAATGCAGGTAACTGATTTGCTGATGTTATTAAGAGAAACCCAGATAACTTCCGTGTATTTGGACCAGATGAAACAAAATCAAATAGATTATATGCAGTACTTAAATTAACAAACAGACAATGACTTGAAAGAGTTGATGCTGAATTAGATGAAGCTGTTGGACCAGTTGGAAGAGTTATCGACTCACAACTTTCAGAACACCAAGCAGAAGGATTCTTAGAAGGATACGTTCTTACAGGACGTCACGGATTCTTTGCATCATACGAATCATTCTTAAGAGTTGTTGACTCAATGTTAACACAACACATGAAATGACTTGCTAAAGCAAGAAAAATCTCATGAAGAAAAGACTACCCATCACTTAACGTTATTGCTACATCTACAGCATTCCAACAAGACCACAACGGATACACACACCAAGATCCAGGTATTTTAGGACACTTAGCTGACAAGAAACCAGAATTAATTCGTGAATACTTACCAGCTGATACAAACTCATTACTTGCTGTTTTAGATAAAGCATTTACAGAAAGAGATGTAATTAACCTTATCGTTGCTTCAAAACAACCTAGAGATCAATTCTTCAACAAAGAAGAAGCTCAAGAATTAGTAGATAAAGGACTTAAAGTTATTGAATGAGCATCAACAGTTAAAGAAGGTGAAGAACCAGACTTAGTAGTTGTTGCATCAGGTACAGAACCAAACTTAGAAGCTTTAGCTACAATCTCAATCTTAAACAAACACTTCCCAGAAATGAAAATCAGATTTGTTAACGTAGTTGACTTATTAAGATTACGTCACCCAAGTATTGACCCACGTGGATACAGCGATGAAGAATTTGATGCAATCTTTACAAAAGACAAACCAGTTCTATTCGCATTCCACGGATTTGAAGGATTAATTCGTGATATCTTCTTCTCACGTAAAAACCACAACTTATTCGTTCACGGATACAGAGAAAATGGTGATATTACAACATCATTCGACATTCGTTTAATGTCAGAAATGGACAGATTCCACATGTCTATTACAGCTGCTAACGCAGTTTACGGTGATAAAGCTCAAGATTTCGTTGCTTTAATGGACGAAAAAATTGCTTACCACAACCAATACATTAAAGAAGTTGGAATTGACATCGACGAAGTTAGATACTGAAAATGAGAAGGTCTTAACAAATAATTGTCTTAACAATCAATCTTTAAAATATCAGAGTATATAGCTCTGGTATTTTTATTTGCTTATGTTATATAGAACAGATAATAGCGATGAAAATATCGTTTAATAAAATTAAATTTCATTAAACATTATTTAAAAGTTTATTACGTTCTATATTATTTCAATTCCAAGTTACATAGATATTAAAATCTAAAATACCTATGGTATAGGGATTTTGATTTTTACTCACTAAAAATTACATAGAAAAACACACTCTTTTCTAATTTGAGTGTGCTAATAATATCTGGATATATACATTAAATTAAAGTTATTTATTTCTTAATTTTATTACTCAATTTCTGGAATTCTTATAAAAGCTAATATCTGGTTGAATAGAAGATAAAACGCCTCAGAATGTTTTATTATGTTTATCTTTTCCATAACTAGTTGAGTGTACAACTTCATGTGAAACTAAATAGGTTAATACATCTACAGGATAAGGATATGTTAAGAAGTTATAACGAATTTCTTCTTCCTCTTTAAGTTTACGATAAAGATAAACTCCATTATATGTCTTAACGTTGTTCTTTATAGATACAGGTATTGTTCTAGAATGAAATTTTGATGATATTTCATTTGTAAGTTTTTGCATATAGTCTCTAAAAGCTTCTTTAATGTATTTTGAGATAACTTGAATTATATATTGTTGATTATTTTCTTTTCCTGTTTCACATTGGATGGTAGTTAATAATTCATTATTATCACTTCTACGTATTATGATAAGCCCTAAAGACTTATACTTATATTCATATTTGTTACCTAGATAATAAAATGTATTACGAGCTGATGATAGCATATATTTAGTTTGCAATTCTGTATTCAGAACTGCTTCTTTAATGATTTCTTTTAGTTTAGGATGGGATTTACTAATGATGATATAAAGTTCATTATCTTCTAAAAAATAATTCGCAAATGTATTATCAACATATCTTATGTAGTAGGTATAAGTTATTTCATTTATTTCGATTGTTTCAATAGTGTATAAGTTTTTATCTTGCATACAAGAATTATATTATATTGCTTAGTATAGCTCATTACTTATTCAAGCATTTTATATAATCTTATTCATATGATTGTGGATAATTTTGCAGGTTGAAAAATACAGAATATCCCATTTTCAGTATTTATGTAACTACTTTCATATTTTAACTATATAGCACGTCTTTAATAAATAAGTCTATTTTATAGATATATAAGATTAAATTTTGTACGAAGTTTTTTCTTTCATATGGCACTTGTTTTTTTTTTTTTTTTTTGAAAAAATTTAAATATAGCAAAATAAAGGAGAAACAATGAAATTTAAAAGATATTTTCCGATGTTATTAGGAGCTACAACAATTTTACCAATGACAGTTGTAGCCTGCAGTAATAACAGTGAAGATAAAAGTAAAATTGATGAATTAAATAAAGAAATTGAAAAGCATAAAAAAGATGCTGACGATTTATTAGCAACTAAAAATGGTTTAGAAGCTACATTGAACGAAAAAGAAGCCAAATTAACTGAATTAAATGGAAAGATTGATTTACTAACTAAACAATTGCAAGATAAAATAACAGATGATGAAAAAGAACAACTTAATAAGCAATTGTTAAAAGACAAAGCTACATTAGAAAATCAAATTAATGAATTAAATAAAGAAGTTAAAAACCATAAAGATGCTAAAGAACAATTAACAAGTCAACTTAATGAAAAAACAAATGTTATTAATGAATTAAATCAAAAAATTGAATTATTAACTAAACAAAAAGAAGATGGTGATAAATCTAACAAAGATGCATTAGATAAACTTGATAAAGAAAAGAAAGCATTAGAAGCAGAGTTAAAAACTCAAAAGACAGCTAAAGATGAATTAAGTAATCAACTTAATGAAAAAAATAATTCAATTAATGAATTAAATAAAAAGGTAGAATCACTAACGAAACAACTTCAAAGTAATACAAATGAAACATTAGAGCAACTTAAAAGAGATAAGGCATCATTAGAGGCCGAAATTAAATCATTACGTAATAACTCACATACTAGTGAAAATGGTTCTAAAGAATATGTTCTTCTAAAGAAAATAGCAGATTTTTATAAATCAGATGATAAAAATGCTAAGCTAGAACTTAACTTAAATTTGGGGATTAAATTAAATCAAAAAGCAGATATACAAAAATATATGGTTGATGCTTTTAAGAATGATAAAGAAACAAATAATACATTAACAAGTTGATATAGAGAAAATAAATATGGTGGTCCTCGTGGATTTGAAATCAGTTCAATAGTTTTCAATGTTTTAAACTACTTGAAGGATAAAAATAACGAATCAAAAGTTGCTGATGTAATAAATACATTACAAAAATTGCCAATTAACTTGATAATAAATTCCTTAGCAGGATTTTCAGACCATAGTAATGAAAATATAGCAAATATAAATGAAGCAGATGCTGCATTACTTATATTGCAACAGTATTTAATGTATAGCTTTTACGAACCAATTAAACTTATAGAAAATACAGAGAAATTGCCTGAATATAGTCATGTAGTTGATTTTGATTTCACGAATATTAATCCTGAAGAATTCGAAAGCAAATTCACTGATTATGTAAATTATCAAAATTCTATAGTTAATGGATACGATGAATTCTATTTAAAAGCTGTAGCTAATTTAAAACAATACAAAGACACTTTATCTAAAAAAATCGAAGAAATAAAAAATAATTATACAAATCCTTTTGAGAGTCAAATAGATTTTGGTCGCTGAAGAAATGATCTTAGTGAAAAAGTCGAAAAAGCTATATCTGAATCTTATAAAGATATAATAAGAACAAATTACGGAATAATGAGTAATATTTTTAATCTTTATGGTTTAGACGAATTATTATGAGAACCAAATATCACAATTGAAGATATTAGAGAAACAGCTAATACATTGCCTGATGGGGCAGAAAAATGAATTCCTTATTTAGAGAAATATATATATAAGGGAAACACACAATTAAAAGACATATTCAGAAAATGATTAAATGAGAAATATAAAAACATTATATCAAGTCAATATGATAGAGATCAAATAGTTGATAAAGATTCATTTATTGAAGCTATACGAAATGTATTCATTCGGAGATACAAGTATTACCGTAAAGCAACAGATGATATAACTATAATAAAAATATTTGGAGTAGGATATGAATTTAAAAATCCTACACATGATGCTGAAATAAATCTAACAGAATATCCAGAACTATATAATGAATTTACAATGGGTGCAAATAAAGTTTATAATGATTCATTGCATTATTTCTTCACAGATTTTCTAACCACTGATAAAATTGTTAATTGATCAGAAATTGATTCTAAACAGTGAGAAAAGTTCTTATTTGAAATTGGAGAAACAAAAAATTCTAACGAAGAAATAGAAAACCATTTACTTGACGTATTAAATAAGAAAATCAAAGAAGAAGTATTTAAAAAATTAGATACTGTTGTGGATGCAGTTGATAAATTAGCTAATGAATCAGCTGATCCTGCATATAGCATAAGAGAAAAACTTAATATAAATATAAAAGGTAAAATTACATTTACAAAAGAAAATGGCGCTAGCGATGTTGTTCTAGATTTTATGACTAATAATCATTTTATTTCTCCTTATGAAAAAGAACAAGTAGAAATTATGAAAGATAAGAAATTAAAAATTTCAGATCAAGCTTTAAAATTCCTTGCATCAGCTCTAGAATGAAGTCAAAGAGATAATTCAGCATTTTCAATTTCTATAAGTGAAAAATAAAGTTTATAACTAATATCCTAACTAGGGTGTTAGTTTTTTGTTTAGCTTTTAATAAAGGCAAATAAAAAATAGCAATTAAGCTATTTCTTATCAGTGTTATCTTCTACAACCTGAGCTTCTTCTATATCTTCTTGTTTTTTAACTTGTTGATATCTTTCTTGAGCTTGTTTTGTGTAATTATAAATTAATGAAGCAAGCTCTTCCTTAGACATATCTTCATATCCAGAAATGTTTAAGATAGCAGCCATTTGGAATAATTGACTATTTGGCTTAGAAAGTAGTTTTTCCATAGCAGCTGCTTTTTGTGGATCGCTATATGCAGCTTGACTTGCTCCTGAAGATGTTTTCTTGTTTTCGTTTTCACCTTCTTGATAGCTTTGAGCCATATTGTTATCTTCTTCAGTAACAGAAGTATCAGAAGATGCTGAATTGGTATCAGGTACAATTTGATTAAAGATACCAAAAATATCTAAAGGACCATTACCATCTTTATACATTTTTTGGTAATTCTTTTGTCATTCTTTAAATTGGATATTTTGGTTAACAAATATATTGAATTTTTGAATTTTCTTAACTTGTCCAGTAGGAACAAAGTAAACAACTAAGTATGTGATTGAAAGCACTAATTCTAAAACGAATCCTGCGATTGCGAATCCTGCATATTTATTTAATTCACTATTAACCATATATTCGATTAATTGGAAAACTTCTCACATAGCAATAAATAATGCGACAAATCACATAGTTTGTGAATTATTAATAAAGCTTTTTTGAGTTTTTGAATTTATTCTGTAAGTAATTACAGAATAAATTAAGTACCCAAAAGCTAATATAAATACAACAATTCAGAAAATACGATAGAAAAATATACTTAAGAAATATGATTTTTCAGCTTCCGTTGGATGATCTTTAGGTCAAGCATCTTCACGATAGTAACCGTAATTAACAAAATCAGATTGGAACACGATTTTGAGTACTAAATCAGCAATTAGTAATGCAAGACATAAAATTAATCCACTAATTCAAATTCAAGTTCATAAGTTGAATTTTTCTTTAAATTTTTCGTAAAAAGATTCAGTTGTAGGATAGTCATTAGGATTAAATACTGCGTGATTATTCATCTTTACCTCCGTTAGCTTCTTCTTGTAAGAATTTATCAAAATCAAAATCTGCTACTAAAAATTCTTTAGGTGGTTTAGCAAAGAATAACATTTCTTCACCTGTAATTGGGTGTTTAAAAGTTAATTTATAAGCATGTAGTCTTTGTCCTTTACCATCAATTGCTTTATTGTAAACAGGATCTCCATACACTGGGTTTTTAATGTGAGCCATATGCACTCTAATTTGGTGTGTTCTACCTGTTTCAAGTTCACACTTAACAAGTGATTTTGGTAATCCATCTAAATAAAATCCTTTAAGTAAAGTTACATATGTAACAGCAGGTTTTGAATTTCGATTAGTAACTTCCATTTTTAAACGATCTTTAGTAGAACGTCCAATAGGAAGTACTAATTTTAATCTAGTGTTTTCAATAATTCCATCACAGATAGCAAGGTATGAACGCTTAATACTGTGGGTAGAAAACATTTCAGCTAGTAAGTTATGCGCTTCATTTGTTTTAGCAACAATTAATAAACCACTTGTATCTTTGTCAATTCTATGAACGATTCCAGGTCTTAATAGCCCATTTTCATTAGAAAGGTTGTTTTTAAAGTGGTGTAATAAACCATTTACTAAAGTATCATCATAGTGGCCTGGTGCTGGGTGAACTGTAAGACCACTAGGCTTGTTTAACACACATAAGTAATCATCATCATATAAGATTTCTAAAGGCATTTCTTTAGGTTCGATTTTGATTTCCTTATCAATTACTCTAGTAATTTTAATCACTTGCCCTTCACGGACAGTAAACTTTGGTTTATTGACCAAAATATTATCAACATAGACACAATGTTCTTCAATTAATTGCTTGATATCATTACGTGAGATATCACTGTTATTTGAGACATATTTATCTAGTCTTTCGGTATATTTTACTTCTATTTCTTTCATAAATGTAATTATATAAGTTTTTTGAAATTTATTAGCTATTTACTTATGTGTTGTATAATAATTTTATGTTAGATTTTTTAGAAAAAAGAATACAAAAAAGCTTAGCAAAAATGGCTAAGAAAACTACTTTAAATGAAGAAGATATTCAAGAAGTTACACGTGAAGTTAAGATGGCTTTACTTGAAGCCGACGTTAACTTAAAAGTGGTTAAAGAATTTGTTAATAATGTTAAAGAAAAAGCCTTAGAAGAAGGAAAAATCATAGGAAAATTAAACCCATCTCAAACAATGATTAAAATCTTTAGAGATGAGTTAGTAGAAGTACTTGGAAAAGAAGCAAAAGAAATCAAAATTGACAAACGTCCTTATGTCATAATGATGTGTGGATTACAAGGGTCAGGGAAAACTACTGCAACAGCTAAATTAGCTTACTACTTAAGAAAGAAAAAACACATTTCAAAACCTTTAGTAGTTGCAGCTGATATTTATCGTCCTGCTGCTGTGGATCAACTTGTTACTCTTGCTAAAGGAATTCAAGTTGATTACTTCGAACAAGGTGTGGATGTTCCTACTGAAACAATCGTGCAAAATGCTTTATCTTACGCAAACGAAAATAAAAACGATTTAATCATTATCGATACAGCAGGGAGACTTGCGATTGATGAAAAACTTATGGATGAATTAGCAAACATTAAAAAGATTGCTCATCCAGATGAAATTTTCTTTGTAGCAGATGCACTTAGTGGGCAAGATATTATCAATGTAGCTAGTGCATTTCACGAAAAACTTAAATTAAGTGGTGTGATTATTACAAAACTTGATTCAGATGCTCGTGGTGGGGCAGCTCTTAGTTTAAGACAAGTCTTAAATATTCCTATTAGATTTATTGGTACAGGTGAAAAAACATCTAATTTAGAATTATTCCACCCTGATAGAATGGCTGAAAGAATTCTTGGAATGGGTGATGTTATGACACTTATTGAGCAAGCTTCTGAAGCTATCGATGAAGATAAAGCTAAAAATATGGTGGAAAGAATTTTCTCTGGTAATTTCACTCTAGATGACTTAATGGAACAAATTAAGCAAATGAAGCAAATGGGAAAATTCTCTAAAATCCTTAAGATGTTGCCAGGAAATCTTGCTGGTAAAATTGATGAATCAGAAATTGATAAAGCTGAAGAAAAAATGCAGTTATACCAAATTCTTATGTCTTCTATGACTAAACAAGAAAGAAAGAATCCTAAACTACTAAAACAAGCTTCTCGTAAAGAAAGAATCCTTAAAGGAAGTGGTCGTAGTGCACAAGAATACAACAAGCTTCTAAATGATTTTGATGCAATGAGTAAAAAGATGACTCAAATTGCACAAAACTTTAAGAAAACAGGTGGATTCGGTGGATTTGGAGGAATGGGTGGATTATTCTAATCCCCTAGATATATGCTTCCAAAAGAATATATAGTATTGGATATAGAGACAACAGGTTTATATCTAGATAACGATGAAATAACAGAAATAGCAGCTATTAAAGTTATAAATGGTGAAATAGTAGATGAGTTTTCTAAACTTGTTAATATCGAAGGTAAAATACCACCTTTTATTGAAAGAAAAACTCACATTACTAATGAAATGTTAAAGGGTGAAAAACCTATCGATATTGTTTTAGAAAGCTTTCTAGAATTTATTGCTGATTATCCATTAGTTGGACATAATATTAAATCATTTGATTATAGATTTCTAAACCATTATGCAAATAAAAAGCTAAATAGAAGTATTGAAAATGAAATTATAGATACACTATATTTAGCAAGAAGAAGATTAGATCTACCACATAATACTTTAGGCAATTTGTGTGATTATTATGAAATAGAATATTCAGCTGAAAATAATCATAGAGCACTTGCAGATGTAGTATGTACTCAAGAAGTCTTTAAAAGACTAATTCTAGAAAAAGAAAATGATAATCCTTTCAGAAGAAGATATTATTCAATTCCTAGGACAAAGGAAAATAAGAGAATAATCTCTAAAAAGAGTAATTCAAAACTATTAGAAGGATTTAATATAGCTATAACAGGAGAATCTGAATATACTAGAGAAAGCATTGAAGAATTAATAACTCTTAATGGTGGAATAGTAAATAATTCAGTGATAAATGCAACTTCATTTTTATTAGTTTGTAGCAATAGTTCAACAACTTCAAAATATAGAAAAGCTCAAGAATTAGGGAAAAGAATTGTTTCTTTTGAAGAATTTCTTATCTTATTAAAAGAATTAGAAATCATATAATAATTTATACACGTTAATAATATTTTGGTATTATATTATTAACGATTTGCCGACATAGCTCAGCAGGTAGAGCACTTCCATGGTAAGGAAGGGGTCGCTGGTTCGAGTCCAGTTGCCGGCACCAATTAGATCCAGCAATGGATTTTTTTATTGCTTCTGAATACTAATTGGTTGAAATTTTTCTATGTAATTTTAAAAGTTGAATTTCAGATATTCCTATGATATAGGCATAAAAGTATTTATGGTGTTTCTAACTTGGAATTAGTAATTATAAATACTAAGTATTCATCATAACATAAGGATATAAACTTCTATTTTTCTATGTAATTTCGAACATAAAAAATCTAATATCACTATGATGTAGGCTTAAATGTATTTTTGCTACTACTAACTTGGAATTGCTAATACTTATAATGCTTTCGTTTTTGATGGTCTTAATATTAAATGTGAAGCTAGTAGATAGTTAGAATTATCAAGAGTAAATAATAAAAATTAAGTTTTTTCTATGTAATTTTAAGCGATATAAATTCTAATATTCCTATGTGCTAGACTTAAACATATTTTTTAAGTGCTCAATTTGGAAAAGAAATATAAAACTTTATGAAGTATTAGTAATTGAAAATAAATAATGAAATTAAAAAAAGCATTCTCGAAAAATGAAAATGCTTTAAAAGTTTTATTTATCAAATTTATATTCATCAGGTATATTAGATACACCATTAGGAAATAGTTTTGTTCTAAAGTTATCTCCATATATTTTTTGTAATGCTTGACGATATGAAGTTCTTTGGTTAGGACCACCACCATAAATTAAGTCATATTGTTCTAGATTATATTTACCATATTGACCTTTATAGTCGTAACCTGGTGATCTTAATGCTTGAGTTAGTGATACTAAAGATTTAAATTTAGCGTCTGCAGCAGCAAATGTAATACCCAAGATATTTCCATCAATATCACGCACAGAAGAACCTGAACCACCAGTAGCTGGTTGTCAATTATGTAGGACATAACCTAAACCATAATTGATATATGAATTTCCTGTGTAAGAAGAATCCTTTTCTTTTAAATATTTAATTTCAAATCCTTTTTCTTCGCCTGCATTAATAATAGGGTTAGATATTAATATATCAGTTAGTCCTGGTTTATCAATAAATGTTCTTAGTGAAACATTTTGAGAGAAACCACCACCATAATTATTATCGTTGCTAAATCTAGATTTATTTACTCATACAGATGATGTAGATGATAAAGATTTTATATCAGTTCCAGTTGGAAGTGAGGCTTTTAAATCATCATCATCACCAGAGTTAGGGAATCCTAGAGCAAGGAAATCGTATTTAATTTTAGATACTTGTTTATTATCTACAGTTAACTTATCATTTCATAATTGATCATATCTAGTTAATAAATCAAAGTTAGCTGGACGTGAATTATCATTGTTTTGATATGCTGAAGTTAGATAAAGCATATAAGCATCAAATGAATTAATTGTTTCATCGTTCAATTCTTCATTTTCATTAGGACTTTGATATATATAATCTTGTTTTTGTGGATCAAAACTTATTTCTAAAACAGCAAAATCAGCCATTTCTTCAAGATTTCTATAAGGTGAGTTACTACTTAAATATTCACTTGGAGTAGTTGCTAAAAAGTTAGAACCAGCATAAACTATTTTGACTTTATCAGGATCTATATTAAAGTAGCTTACATGGGTGTCTTTATTAGTTTGTTTTAACTCTGTTTCAATAGGTGTGCTAGAAGCATCAAAGTGAGCAAGTTTAATACCTGTAGTTATTCCAGTGATATTATTTTCTGCTTTTTTAACAGCTTGCTGAGCTTTGTCATATGGAATTAAAGCCTCTGCATATTTCTTATCTATTTCTTTAAATTCTTGAGAATTTTCTCCATATTTTTCTTTAATTTGTTTTCATTCATTTTCTAATTTAGCAACTGAAGGTGTTAATTTATCTAAAGCTTTATTTGCACTAATAAGGGCATCAGCATTTTGCTTTAGTGTGCTATCTGGGATAACATTTGTATATAAGGCCCCATTATCAGTAGCAGTAGTAATGTTGCTTGCTACGTGTAGGTTAGTTGCTAAGTATAATTTAGTAATTTGATTTTGATCATTAGTTGCATAGTCAAGAATTCATGCTGTTCCTTGAGAAGTTCTACCATCAATTAAATTAGCTTGTTTAAGGTATTTATTACTTCTAGTAACTATAATAGAATAAGTTTCACCTAAAATCTTTCTATATAGCTCGTTAGGTATATATCTTGCTGTACCACGATCTCCATCTTTATCGGCTCAATATTTTCTTCTTTGTAATATTTTTAACGGATTAAGTACTAAATTATTGTTATCATCTGTAACTGAAAAGTTTTTAACATATGAATCTAAGAATGCAGGAAGTTTTAGCTTATCAGCATTAAGATTGAATTTATCAACATGATTTCTGTTATATGTTTCATAGATTTCGTTATAAGCTTCAGTTTCACCATTTGTGTATAAGTATCTAATTAATGCATTTATATAGGCAGCTTCATCCATATAATATTTCTTTAATAATGAAGCTTGTTTATAGATGTCGCTATCTGCATCAGCTGGTTTAGTAGGGTCAGGAATAGAAGTATTAGGTTCAAAAGGATTTCCACCTGAAGGTGGTTCAATAGGAACTCCACCTTCATTAGGGTCTTTTGGTTTTTCTTCTCCTTGGTTAGGATTATTGGTTACTGGTGGTTTATCATTAGGATCCTTAGGTGGTTCACTAGGACGCACTGGATAAGAATGGAAACAAGATACTGAAAGTAAACTTAAAGCACTTGCTCCTAGTAGTAAAAGTGTGTTTTTTATTGTCTTAATTTTCATATTTTATATCATCCACAGTAGCAATAAATGAGAATTTTTCAGGGTTTACATCTAGAAATTCTCCATTGATAATTCTTTCGACTGATTCAATTGTTTTAGCTAGTGGAACATATACACCGGGCATTTGTGTAAAGTGTTCTGTGGTATGGAAGTATTGAGAGAAGAAGTTTTGAAGTTGTAAAGCTTTCTTAACAATGATTTTAGAATCATCATCTAATTCATCAATACCTAAAATGAGGATAACATCTTCAAGTTCTTTGTATCTTTGAAGTATCTTTTTAACTTCCATAATAGCATCATAGTGCTTTTGTCCTATTATCTTGATATCAACTGTTGCTGATGAAGATTCAAGTGGATCGAAAGCAGGATAAATATTTTTAGCTACTACATCACGTGAAAGTACAAGTGAACCATTTAAGTGATTAAAGACAGCTAATGCTGAAGGATCTGATAAATCATCCATAGGTAAGAATACTGTTTGGAATGAAGTAATTGAACCATTTTCATTTGAAAATAGTCTATTTTCAACTGAAGAAATTTCGGTATTTAATGTTGCTTGATATCCTCCTAAGGAAGGCTTTTTATCAAGAGAAGCTGCGATTTCATTTCCTGCTTGAAGGAAACGGAAAATGTTGTCGATGAAAAGAAGAACATTTTCTTTTTCGTGATCTCTTAAGTATTCAGCTGCTGTAATCCCTACAGGAACAATACTCATTCTAGCACCAGCACTCTCGTTCATTTTAGAAATAAACATCATAGAGTTTTTCATTAAATCTGACTTTGTGAGATCATCATATAATTCAACCCCTTCTCTAGAACGTTCACCAGCCCCTATAAAAATAGAAGAAGTGTTTTGTTCTCTTTTTGAAAGGTTGAAGATAATTTCTTTCATAAGAACTGTTTTTCCAACTCCAGCTCCACCAAAAATACCAATTTTAGAACCTTTAAGAATAGGAATGAAGAAGTCAATAGCTTTAATACCTGTTTCTAAGATTTGGGGTTCAAAATTAAAGTCATTATTAGTAATGATTGTTGAGTCCATTTCAACAGTTTTTAGCTTAATATTAGGGTTATTTAGAGAATTACCCATTACATCAAAAATGTTGTTTTTAGCACTAGAACCAACAGGAACTTGGAAAGTACTTTGTGTATCTGTGTATTCTTGATTGATTGCAATTATTTCATTAGAATCAATGATAACAGCATAAACAATGTTTTCGTTTACAATTTTCTTAACTAGTAAGTGATTTTTACCACTTGCTGATACAAGAATATTGTTTATTTTAGGTAGTTGTTCCTTAGGAAAAGAAAGCTCAACTACATCAGTTCAAATTTTTGTAATTTTACCTATAACCATTATTTATCTCCTAATTCATCATCGATATTTTTAAGTGTTTTTGTATCAATATCCATAAATTTTTGTTGGATATTGAATTTTCAATCAAGATTTTTATAGCTTGCATATTGAGCTAAAGCAAATGCGAAGAATTCTTTAGCCATTGTATCATCATAAGGTTGATTATTAATCATACGGTTTAAGATATCGTTTGCTATAGAGTTTTGCTTACATAATTCTTCGATGTATTTTAAAGCTAAAGGTATGTTAGTTACATCTTTTAAAATACCTCAAGAAATAAGTTTAGCTGTAAGGAACATAGTTGTACCTTTGTATACTGAAATTCCTTTTTGTGTAAACATTTGTTCAACTAAAGAACCATTTGTAAGTAATGCACTAGTTTCATCATTTAAATCATATTTAAGTGATGCAAGTTTAATTTGTCTTTTGTATGCTTTATAAATTTTCGCAATTTTACCAGCAACTTTAGCAATATAAGGTTTTTGTACAGCTCCACCAATACGAGAAACTGAAAGATCTATATCGATAGCAGGTAATTTACCTTGAGCAAATAAATCAGTATTCATTACTATTTGACCATCAGTAATTGAGATATCGTTTGAAGCTACAAGTGAGGTAATATCGTTTTCAACACTTTGTAAAATAGGTAGTGCTGTAATAGATTTTTTACCTACAAATTTACCACTACGTTCAAGTAATCTAGCGTGAGCAAAGAACATATCTCCAGGGAAAGCTTCTTTTCCTACAGGTTTATTTGTAAGAAGCGCTATTTCACGATAAATATTTGCATGAGAAGTTAAATCATCAAAAACTATTAAAACATCATATTCATTAGCTAAGTTTTCAGCGTGTGCCATAGCTACATAAGGTGCTAAATATTGTGCATAAGGTTGATCTGCAGGTGCATTAATGATAATTGTGTAATCCATTGCACCATTATCATTAAGAGTTTTATAAACTGAAGCTATATCAGATTGTTGTTTACCTATACCTACATAAATACATTTAACATTTTGACCTTTTTGATTAATGATTGTATTTAAGGTTAAATGTGTTTTTCCGGTCTTTCTATCACCTATAATTAATTCTCTTTGTCCCTTTCCTACAGGGATAAGCAGATCTATAGACATATAACCTGTTTGAAGTTGTTCAACTAAAGGTTGATATGATAGAAGTGAATTAGGTTTACTAAATGCTAAAGATTGATATTTTAGGTATTCTGAATTACTTTTAGCACTAGGGTATAGGATTTTTCCATCTATTGAGATGATTTTTCCAAAATAATCTAATGAAGTTTGGATATAGTTTTCTTCAGAGTGAGGTGTAACACTTTCACCTATTAAGAAATCGCCTATTTTTCCTTCTGCTAAGCAATAAGCTTTGCTTTCTGTAGCTGAGATTAAGATTAATTTAACTTCAGGATTACTTGTTAGTGTAAATACTTGATTCTGGAAGTAAGGATATTTACCTGATATCTCTACGACATAGTCAAATATACCTGTTATTTTAGGATTATTATTTGTCATTATAGACCTCCAATTCCGATGCATAATAGCACGATTCCGATGATTAAGAAGATTGAAGCAAGAGAACCCATTAAAATTGTTTTTGCTTTAGTATTCTTAATTTTAAATCTCTTGTGAGTAGCTCCAAGTGTAGCTCCTATTAACATTAAAATGATTGCAAATGTAAGGAAGATTGCTCCAAGAGTATAAAGTAGATTTTTGTTAGCTGCTGGTTGTGTGTAAGGTATTTGAGGCATTGCATAAAGTGAATCTAGCAATTGCTTAATATCTTTTTTATCTTCACTTGAGTTGCTTAATGGTTTAGTGTGCAGCACTATGTATAAGTCTCTAAAGGTTTTATTAATTCTATTAGTTAAGTCTGTATATTCAATGTATTGTGAATAAAGGTTGAATGAATTATTAATAGCAAGACCTTTTAAGAAAGAAATATCATCATTAAGCACATCTAAACCTTGATTAATTCAGCTTATATCGAAGTAATCAACTTTATAGTATTCGTTTAATACTTGAATATTAGCTTTAATTAAATCAAATTTGTTTTTAATACCTTCAACAAGTAAGTTGTAGGTATTAAAGTATGCTTCAGGCAGTAAAGCAAAGTAGTAAGTGTTGTTGATAACTGTGTTCTTTAGAGATGAAAGTACAAAGTAGTTAATATCTGAACCAAAAGAAGTTTTTAAGTTATCTTCAACATTAATTGTTGTAACATTAGATGCTTTAGCTTGAATAAGAGCATTTAAATCTTGTGTGTATTCAGGTTGATAACTATTCTTCATAGCTTGTGAAATCATATTGAATAGCACATTAGCTAATTCTTGATCCACAAGTTGTTGATAATCTATTTGAGAGTTAACACCTAAAGCTGTATATAGCTGTGTAAATATGTTTCTAATTAATCCATTAGCTGCTTGAGTAGCTAATGTTATTTGTTTGTTATCTAATTTTTTAACATCATAACTATAGGTACGGATGTTGTTTTTATCAACTTGATCTTGAAGCTTAACATCAGCAACAAAGTTACTATTAGAATCTAATTTCAATTCTGTAACACTGTATTTATATCTAGTGTTGATATTGTTGTTAAAGTAGAAATAAATATCTGAGTTCTTTTCAACATTCTTGTTAAATTTAGTTAAAAATGCTTGTTTCTTCTCAAGAGTTGTAAGTGCATTGAACTCTTCAAATGCATTTGCAGTCACATATGGTGAAAGTGAAGGAATATGCATTATTTCATTTGATTTAACTGCAGGATCCTCGATTTGAGGAAGGGGTGGGATGATTGGAGAAGGTGGTTTATCTTTATTTTCATCTTCTTTTGAGTTTTGACTTAAATCAAATGTTAAGAAACGAGAACTATATTTTGATTTGATATAGTCGTTTCATGAATCAAAGTTTTTAGGTGTGGATAAGTTGAAATCCCCTTGTGAAGTATAATCAATTTGAGTATCTGCAAAAGTTGGGATATCATCATTATTTATAAAGATATCATCAAATTCACCTGATAGTCTCTTGAAGTATTGATCAAGCTTTGAATTGAATTGTTCTTTAGTTAATGTATTTGTAAGAATTTCATTTGAGTACTCGTTAACATCAGAAACTTGAGATGGAACTAATGGAAGATTTAAATATGGATTAGTTGAATCTTGAGATGAATTAATAAGTACTTGTTGATAACTTTGATCATCAAAAGTCATTACCATACTTTTAAATGATTTAGAGTTAGCAATTATTTGTGGATAAAACACAAAGAAACCATTAGCTCTAGGATCTTTTAAAATAGCTTCTTTATTTTCTTCTAGAAATACAGCTACTTTTTTAAGATACATTCCTTTTAGAATGTCTTTTGCATCTGTAGTTTCAGTATTAGAAAGTAATGTATTACCTTGATTATGATAATCACTGATTGCTTGATCAATAATTTTTGTTAATTGTTCTTTTTCAAATTCTTTTTCAAGGTTGCTAAACTCATCAAAATCTGGTGATAAGTTTTTACCTTGAACATCATTTGAATTATTTTCTGTAGTAGGCGAAGCTGATAATATTGCAAGAGGTAGAGCTGAAGCACTAATTGAACCTAGAATAAGTCATTTTAGTTTTCTCATTTCTTCTCCTCTGGATTTAGATTAAATAAAGTAATTGCTTTAGTAATAAAAATTTCATTTTGTAATTTATAAATCATTACTTTATTAAAAGTGTCTACAGAAAGTTCTTGACAACTTTTATAGTAATCAGCTTGTGCGCTAAGTTCTTTAAGTTTAATTTCATTTTCTTTAATGAAATCGTTAGGATTTTTAATTTGATTATATTGTCTAAATTGGCCTCTATAAGTAATAACGATTTCTTCGTTTATATAGCTGATAAAAACATTATTTAAGATATAGTATTTTTCTTTACCATCCATGTCCTTAGTTCTGAAAAAGGCTTTGGTATAGGAACCAACAGAATTAGGCTTAAGTGTGGTTCAATAATCTTGTAAGTTTAAGTTGAGTTCTAAAACTGAAATATACACTTTAGTTTGTAAAGAATTTTCAGAGATAAAAGAGCATTTAATCTTACTCATGATCACCTCCATTAGATTCTTCATGTAATAAATCTTTTTTCTTAGAAAGAATAGAGATTTGTTCAACTTCTAATTCACGTTTTGCTCTTAAAACTTCTAGTGCAAGACGTTTTTGTTTTTTCTCAAGATCATTGATTTTTTGATTTATAGCTACTAGTGAGTACTTTTCGTATATTAAGCTAGATTCACTTAGTAAGGCTAAAGTCATATAAGTGAGATATGAATTAAGTTGTGACTTAACAAATGAGTTGATATCAGGATAAATATGTAAACCTTCTAGTGAATATGATGTAGCTTCTTTACGATATAGGTCTAAGTCAAAATTTAATTCACTAATAGGAATAACATTTAAACTAAGTTGTTTTGTTTTAGAAGAGTTAAGCACAAATTTGATTTTGCAAAATTCATTAGTTTCTAGATAAGCTTCTAGGAAATCAGGTAAAACATCAGTAAGATAGGCAACTTCGTTTTTATCTGCATTAAAGATGATGTCTAAATTGTTTTCTTTAGCAAATTTAATTGCTCTAGGTCCGATAGCTATAAATGAATCGTTTTTAGCTATGTTACTTAGTAAAAAGTCTTCATACTTACGATATGAGTTAGTTTCGTATTTTTCTTCTTCAGTGATGTAAACTCAAATAGTTTTGTAAGTATTAATATTTGTCTTGTGGATAAGTTTGTTTAAGAATGATAAGTAATGATTATTTTCTGGTTGAATTAAAGGATTAGTTATTGAATACTGACTAGCGAGATAATCAATATATGCTTTAGATTGATTAGCTCTTTGGAAATACATCCCAATTTGTTGTGATAATCTCAAAATATTAATCAAATTAATATTCTTTTGAGATTCAACGATTGTGAGTATTTTATCTAGTGATTCAGCTTTTTGTTTAATCTTCTTGATATGCATCTTTTATCAATTCTGGATCGAAATATAAGTTGTAATCCTTTAAATCATAGTTGTATTTAATAATAATACCAGGAATAAGTTCGACACTAGCATCTTGCTCAACAAGGTAGTAATCTAAGTAATCATTATATTTAGTTAAGATATCTTCTATTTCAGAGCTTTCAGCTGTATTTCAAGATAAAGCCTGTGTGTTTGAATCAAATGTTTTAGAAATAATAGGTACTAAAACATTTGAGCTAAAGCGAGGATTTATACTTCAAGAAATATAGAAATCACGATAAGCAATTTGATTTTTATGTTTAACATATTCATCGCGTTCGTTTACAAGTTCTTCTCATAATGAATCTTGTTTTTTGATGTTATTTAAAATCAAGAATTGATTAGTGAAAACTTGATAAGGGATAAAGTTTTCTGAAGCTTTAAGTTCATTATATGTAGCATAAATTTCTTTTAGATATGTTTCTTGCTGTCTAAGAAGAATTTTTTGTGTTCTAGAATTTTTGAAATTACTTAGCAAGTTTAGTTTCATTTTCTACTCCTTGTTTCTTGTTGTATTTGTAAACAACATAAGTTGCTTTAGCTCAAATAATTAGTTGGATTATAACTTGCAATAAGCAAGCTATAATCGGGATGATAATAAATATATCAACTAAAGTAAATTTAAATGGAATTGAGGCTGTTAAATTGTTATTTCCTTGATTTAGCAATGTGCCTAGCACACCGAAGAAGACAGCAATACTTAAGGAAGCCAAAATTATTGATAAGGTATAACGTGTTATATATGAAAGATTATTACCTGCAAGTTTATAAGTGAGTAATAATCCAAAGTATGAAATTACTATGATTCAAACAACCATATAGTTGTTAAATTTATCTGCATTAAGCATTCTTATTACTAATAATGTAGCAAGATAAATAATTGAAATGATAATTAGAATAAAACCTTTTGTAGTTTTATTCAATTGTGCAAGTGGTTTTCATTTTAAGAGGAAATAAATAGGAGTTAGTAATCCAAGTGATACCACTAAAGTTGTAGCTCATAAAATATGAGCAGGTTTTCTATCCATTAAAGGCCCATCATTGATGTTTATAATAAAGATATTTATAAACATTCAAGATGTAAATAACATTAGGACATAGACATTAAATTTTAATGTTTGTTTAGCTAGTGTTTTGATTTGACTTAAGTTATGTTCTAAAACATATAAATTAGCTATTTTAGGTGTTCAGTATAATAAGAAAGCAATTATTATGCTTATAATTACTAATACACCAAAAGAGCTTTGATTATAGAATAGAACTCTAAATCCTTCACGCAGATTGTTTTTATTTGTAAATAAGGTTTCAGCTGTATTTCCAATTAAGAAATTAGCTAGAAGTGTAATTCCTGCAATTAGAATAGCTATTTTAGCTACTGAAGAAATTACTAAGTTAATAATGTACTTTTGAATACCTGTGTAGACTTTTTTACAGTAGAAAGCATAGTAGATATCGTATGCTAGATTCAAGAGCATTAATATAATAAATGGAATTGAATGTAGCAATAATATAGTGATATTAGTATCTTCTGTTATAGGTCTAAAGTACAATAAAGCAAATGAAGAGATTGTAATAGCTATATAACATATAGTTCAAGGTAAATATTTTAAATAGCTTATTGGCTGTTTGCTTGCATTTCTTGCTAATCAATAAGGTGCGAGAATTAGAGGAATAAGTAAGACTATAAAGTTATAAATGATTACAAAGTTCCGGCCCTGATAGCTAGGCTGCGAGATATCTAAGAATTTTTCTATAGGAAGAAATGGACTAGATTCTTTTAAACCTGTGTTTGAGGGATTTCATCCTAAAACTGATGATAAAGAAAATAGGATAACTAATAGAAATGCGCCCATTAGTAAGTAACTAAATAGGTTGGATCAAAAGAATATTGTGTTCTGTTTAAGTTTATTTTTCATAATTACCTCTAATTAGCATCCTTTACTATAAGTTTAAATTTAGAACCAAATTTGCCTCATGCTTGAGAGTTTTTGATTAGTTGCTCTGCTTCTAAATTATCTACGACAATTGTGTCTAAAGAGTTTGAACCTGCTTCAAGCAATCCGTATAAATGTAATCCATAATTTTGACCAATATCACTAGCTGTACCTGTTAAATGTAAAATGTGTGTGTTTGGATTATCGAAAAACATTTTAGATCTTTCAGGACCACCAACAACAAGTGCACCAAATTGTCCCGAAACGATTTCTCCTATAGGCAAGGTGAATGTATCACTATCTGCATGAAGTGTAAGAGATTTGAATACTCTTTGATTTAATGGTAAATCTTTTAATGATTTAATGTTTTTGTTAAGTGATAAATCAATATTTACAGGTCATCCACCAGCTCCATGAATACCATTAAATATTTTTCAGTTGGCTTTAGTATCTAAAGCAATTTTGAATCCATCTTGAATATCTTTAAAACTTGCATGTTTAGCAGGTCTAATAGTATTGAAGTAGATTGAAGCAGCTCTTTTTCCAGGAGCTGTTGATTCTCAAGATTCAATAGTTCCACCTTCGAATGAAGCATATTTAGTGTTCTTCAATCCAACAGGATCTATTCCTCAAGTTGTTTTATCTGAACGTTTATCGATATTAGGCATTACTGTGTAAATTCCTACTTCGTCAAGTCTTTTGTTTTCAAGTCCAGCTATTGCAGTTGTGTCTTTACTATAGAAGAATAAGTTAACAACTTTAACGCTATCAGGTAGTCTTGAAAGTAAATCTCTAAGAGATTCGTTTTTATCACTAGCGCCTATTCTATCTATCTTAACCATTGTAATATCTCTATTATCGTTAAGAATTTTTAGGAATTTTTCATATCCAAGTTTATTTGAAGCATCTACAGTAAGCATCTTTTGTTTTGGTTTATCATTAGCAACTGCATCTTTACCGTTAGGAATATATTCATAAACTCTAAGACCATCATCGCTCTTAATTTTTTGTCCTGTCTTAGGATCAAATGTAACTTTATCCCGATCTTTTGCAGGTACAATACCACTTACTTGTGAAGAAACATCATATTTATCTCATCCAATGTATTCACCATCTAAAATAGCATTTGGTTGTCTATTGTATTTACCACCATTAGCAAGCACTCTATCTTTATTGTTTTTAATCATACTTTGAACTACAGGATTATATTTATCATCCATATAGTCGAATTTAATTGTTACATCATAACCAAATGTATTACCAGTAACTTCAAAAACAGGTACTCTTCCGGCAGCTAATTCTTGTTGCATAATTCTTTGAGCAGCATCAAGTTGTGCTTTAACTATTTGTCTGATTTGATCTTTAGGTATTGGTGGCATACCTGGCATAGAAATTTGACCATTAAGGTATTGAGCAAATACTTCAAGTAGATCAGGATTCTTTTCGTATGTTTCTCTAAAGATATCTTTTAAATCATTAGCTGTTAAATCCTTATTTGAAGAAATAAGTTTGCTGTAATCTTTAAGGTTTTTAGCTGATTGAGCAGCTACTTCAGCAGGAACTTTACCTTTTGGAACTTCAGGAAGATCTTCAGGTTTATCAGGTATTTCTAAATTATTGATATCAACAGGTTTACCTTGTCTTTGATCAACGATTTCATTTACTTGTTTCTTTTCTTCAGGTGTTAATTCTGGTTTAGTAACAACTGGTGGTTTAGGTGGAATAAGTGGAACAATTTGATATACCTTTGTACCATTTTGTGGAATTACATTATTTTCTTGTGGATTAAGAAGTTTATATCCTTGTGGTAGGAATGAAGATACTTTTGGAACATTATCTTCAAAGTATGTTCCATCAACTTGAGAAATGATTTTTTCGCCTTCCTTGAAGATAAGTTTATAAGTGTATTGAATTTTATCTTTAGCTATTTGAATATCATTGCTTTTACCTTTGATAATAATAGGTTCTGATACAACATGATATCCTTTAGGAAGATATTGTTTTCAATCAATAGGTGTAGGTTGCCCTTCGATAGTTTCAAAAGTATGTGGTTGCCCTATGATATTTCCATTTTCCTTGAAAACAATTGTAGTAGTAATTTTCTTGATAATTTTGCTTACTTCAATAGTGTTTTCTTCACCTAATTTAAATCCATAAGAAGGCTTTGCAACAATTTGATATCCTTCAGGAACATATGGCTTAAGTTGCTCAATTGAAATTGTTTCATCAGGTGTAGTAGTAATACTAATTACTTTACCTATTTGAACTTTATTAAGGACAAATTTAAAGGTTGTTACTACAGTTTTCTTAATAACATTTATTACATAAGTTTGATTTGCAAGTTGTACGATAACTTGTTGCTTTCCATCTTTAGCTAGTTGGAATCCAGCAGGTAGATATTTGTCTGAAGATAAATCTACAGATTGACCTTCTTCTCCATCAATGGTAATGGTTGAAACTGTTCTTCCATTTCATTTATAGTCAACTGTAGCTCGTACCTTGTGGATAACTTTTTCTACAGAAATATTATTAATTTGACCTGCTGTAATTTGAACTTCAGGATTTACTAATTTATATCCTTCTGGAATCCAAGCATTATCAAAAGCAATATTTTCATCATCATAAGTTTGAAGAGTTAAAGGATCTACATCAATTGGTAGTCAGGATTTAGCATCAATAAATTTAATAGTAGTAGTAATTATCTTTCTAATTCTTTCTACTTTAATAGTATTGACTTCTCCTAAGATAATTTTTAAATTATCTTGGCCTGCAGCCAGTTGATAATTTTTAGGAAGGTAATCAGCATAATTAATTGTGGCGAATTGATCTGTAGTTACTTTTTCTTGACTGATTAAATCATTTGTACCATTAACGTTTTCGACAAAGTTAAGTGTAGTAACTACTTTTCTAGGAATTTCACTTACATTAATTTGGAAGGTTTGATCATCAGCTGTAACAGTTTGCTCAACATTAGGAGCAAGTTGATATCCTTCAGGAATATAGCGCATAATGTTAACAACATCACCTTTATGAGCTTTAACAGGTACTAGATCACCTATTTGTTTTTCTCCATCCATAAATTTAAGGTGGAATGTTACATTTACTTCTATTTTCTTAACGTTATATCTGTTAGTGTAACCAATAATATAATAATGTGTTTGACTTGAAATAAATTCATAACCTTGTGGAAGAATACTATTCAAATCAAAATCTGAAGTTATTTCATCATTAGGTTTAATAACTTCGCCAACATTTTCTTGACTTCCATCTTCACCTTGTGTATAAAAGACAAAAGTTGTTTCTTTTTGTGATTTAACTTCAGGAACCACATAAATAACATTTTCCTTACCTAATTCAGCAGTGATGTCACTTCCTTGACCATATTTTTGTGGATCAAAGTTATATCCATTAGGAATCAAGTTTTGAATTTGAAGTTGAAGCTCTTGATTAGAAGTTGTAATTAAAACAATCTTCTTAATTACTTCATTAGTTTTTGAATTAGTAAAAGCAAGTGTTGTTTTAACTTGACTTTTATCGCTTTCATCCTTTTTAGCACCTTCAGTATTAGCATCAGTTCCTGCTACTTGAGAAGGAACAAATTTAATAGTTACATTAGTTAGATTAGGTTTACTAATTTCAGAATTGTGATATTGATATTCTTTACCACGTTTATTAATGATTCCTTGAGTAATAGCAAAAGCTGAAGCAGTTAAAACTACTCCACCACCTAAGATTAATCCAGCTTGTAATATTTTTCTTCTTTTTGCTTTAATCATGATATGTCGCCTATCTGATTTCCTTATAATATTAATTAATATTAATATTATATATTTTAAGTAGAAATTACTCTGTAAAAAAAAAAAAAAGTAATTGTAATTGTAACAATTTATAAACCTAAAAAATAGAACTAAAGAGTATAAAAAAGGTAGCTATTGCTACCGAAATTATAGTCCTAAAATCTCTTTTAACTCACCGTAAGGTTTGTAACCTAGGAAAGTTTGTGTTAATACACCATCTCTGTAAACACGTGTATATGGGATTGAAGCAACATTTGCTTCATAAGCATAGTCTCTGTTTTCATCGATATTAATTCTGTAAACTTCAACATTATCTTTTTGTGTAAGTTCTTCTAATACACTTTTAAACATTTTACATGGTCCACATCAAGAAGCATAAAATACTTCTAAAACTAATGTAGGTTTTGAGTTTAGAACTTCATTAACTTGATTTTTATTTGATTCATGTAACATATGTACTCCTTTATGTAATTATTATACAACAGATTAAAAAAACTAAAAAGTTAATTTTTAGCTATTTTTTGGCTTAAAAAGTAACTTTTTAGTATTTAGAATTAAAAAAATGAATAAAAAAACAGCGGTTCCCTATTTTCACATCTCTGCTATCGTCGGCACTAGAGGGCTTAACTACTGAGTTCGGAATGGTATCAGGTGATCCCCTCTGCTATA